>NZ_PQCE01000034.1:0-124656 GCF_002964725.1 Pseudoalteromonas sp. T1lg76 | reverse complement strand
TTGGAGCGGCACACGAGGTTCGAACTCGTGACCTCAACCTTGGCAAGGTTGCGCTCTACCAGCTGAGCTAGTGCCGCTTCATATATAGCTCAAAATTAACACATTCATGTTCGTCTTAAGCGGGGCAGGATTCTACAAGATTGCCCCTTCTTTGCAAGCCCTTTTTTGGGATTTTTTTAAATTTTGAAGATTTCTGTACGATAAACCTGCAATTCCATGATCGAGTCCTTGATATCGTCCAGTGCCAGGTGCGATCCCTGCTTTTTTACCTTATCAAGTACTTCCGGTTGCCAGCGTCGCGCCAACTCTTTGATGGTACTGACATCAATGCTGCGGTAATGGAAGTAATTATCAAGCTCGGGCATATAACGCACAAGAAAACGGCGGTCCTGGCCGATGGAATTGCCACACAAGGGCGAAGCTCCTTTGGGTACCCACTGCTCTAAAAATGCCAGGGTATCAGCCATGGCCTCTTGCTCAGTTACCTCACTGGCCTTGCATCGCGCCGTTAAACCCGACTTGCCATGTTGGTTGGTGCACCACTGGTCCATGCCATCAAGTAACTCATTACTTTGCTTTATTGCTATAACCGGGCCCTGAGCCAGGATATTGAGTTCGCTGTCGGTGATTATGGTGGCAATTTCCAGGATCCTATCCTGCTCTGGGTCCAACCCCGTCATTTCCAAATCCAACCACACTAAATTCTTATCATTCACAGCCATATCAACCTAACCCTGCTTTACTTTCGGTTTAACGCAATAAGATATATCATATTAGCTTAACTCATAGACCTAAAGCTTTTTTAAAAAGGTTTAGCCCAGCTAAGTACAGAGACCGCGTGGCAAAAAAGCAAAAACTGTCCAAAGGCCAGGCTCGACGCATTCGAGCCAATCATCAAAAGCGCTTACAACGCGCTAAAGAAAGCTCAGCCGACACCCAAACAAGCGAATTCGATAGCGATAACCTCGGCGCTCAGGAGCCCGGGGTTGTGGTCAGTCGTTTTGGCCAACATGCCGACATAGAAACGCCCGACGGCGATGTACTTCGCTGTAATATTCGCCGCACAGTAACCAGCCTAGTCTGTGGCGATGAGGTGCTGTTTCGCCGCGCCAACGTCAGCGACGGCGATATTGCCGGCGTGGTGGAACTGGTTGAAGAGCGCCGCTCTCAGCTTACCCGCCCGGACTTTTATGATGGCGTTAAGGTGGTGGCCGCCAACATCGACCAGATCCTTATGGTATCGGCCGTGGTGCCCGAGTTCAGCACGCAAATTATCGACCGTTATATCGTTGCCTGCGAAGACATGGGCATAGCCCCTGTATTGCTGTTAAATAAGGTCGACATGCTTGAGGATGAAGACCGCGATATGTTTATGGAAATACTCGCCGAATATCATGAGCTGGGCTACGACATTCATCTGGTCAGTAGCCACAGCGGTGAAGGCATAGAGCACCTTAAAGCCGAGCTGGTCGATAAAAACAGTATTTTCGTGGGGCAAAGTGGCGTCGGTAAATCAAGCCTAGTTAATACCCTGCTGCCCGATGCCGAGATCCTCACTCAGGAAGTCTCCTCTAACAGCGGCCTAGGACAACATACCACCACTGTCTCGCGCCTGCATCACCTGCCCAGCGGCGGTAATCTAATTGACTCACCGGGAATTCGTGAATTCGGTTTATGGCATTTAGAGCCTGAGCGTGTGGCTTGGTGTTTTAAAGAGTTTCGCCAGTTCTTAGGCGGCTGTAAGTTCAGGGACTGCAAACATCTGGACGATCCGGGCTGTTTATTACGCGAAGCCGTGGAAAATGGTGATATTGCCGAGTTTCGTTTTGAGAACTACCACAGGATTATCGAATCCATGGCAGATGGCCGCGCCGGGGCACGTAATCCAAGAGTGTAAGCCGAGCGCTAACCCGCGGCGGCAAGAAACGGCCGCCAACGCCTTGCCTGTTTATTAGGCTATGGTTTTTACTCCTTGATTTAGCTACCATTCGTAAAAATATTTTGAGAATTAAACAGTGAACTTAGATAAAGTAAAAATTGCTTTTCAATATGCATTGCCAAAACACGGCGTATCCCGTTTGGTTGGTAAACTGGCTGCTGCCAAAGCGGGTAAACTAACCACAGCCCTTATCAAGTTGTTTATTAAACAATATAAAATTGATATGAGCGAAGCATTGCATGAAGCTCCCGAGCATTACCAAACCTTTAATGAGTTCTTCACCCGTCCTCTTAAGCCGGGTATTCGCCCCTTGGCTGAAGATGCAAACATTGTCGCCCACCCGGTGGACGGCGCCATTAGCCAACTCGGTGATATTCTTGATGGTCAATTAGTGCAGGCCAAGGGCCACTACTACAGCCTTGAAGCCCTGCTTGGCGGTAAGGCCGAGGATGCCCAGCCGTTTTTAGGCGGTAAGTTTGCTACCATCTACCTGGCGCCCAAGGATTATCACCGTATTCATATGCCTGTCGATGGTACGCTAAAACGCATGATTTACGTGCCGGGCGATTTATTCTCGGTTAACCCGTTAACGGCGCAAAACGTGCCTAACCTGTTCGCCCGTAACGAGCGTGTGGTAGCCATATTCGACACCGAGATCGGCCCCCTTGCCATGGTCTTGGTCGGCGCCACCATAGTCGCCAGCATAGAAACCATTTGGGCCGGCACGGTAACACCACCAGCAGGTAAAGACGTGTTCAGTTGGGATTACCCGAGCACAGGAGACCGCGCCGTGCACCTGAAAAAAGGTGAAGAAATGGGCCGCTTTAAACTGGGCTCCACAGTAGTAATGGCTTGGGGTGCTAATCAGGCCGACTTTATCAGCACTCAAGTGCCTGAAGCCGTCACCCGCATGGGCACGCCTTTTGCGAAATTAGTCGACTAGACACTTCCCCAGGATGGTCAGGTTGTAACTCTGACCATCCATAATCGCCACCTTAGGCAACTCGCCCCACTGGCTAAATCCAGCCTGTTTAAACAAACGCATGCTCGGTATGTTATGGCTGAATATAAAGGCCAACAAATTGGTCACCCCCAAACGATGCGCCTGCTGCTCGGCAAATGCCAGGCTCAGTTTGCCTAAACCGCGACCGCGCACCGATTCACACAGGTAAATTGCGATCTCCACGGTTTGCTCGTAGGCAGGACGACCATAGAAGGATTTAAAGCTCAACCAGCCCACCACCTTGTCACCTTCTTTGCAGACATAGATGGGACGTTTATCGTTATGGGATAGAAACCACTCTCGACGCGACTCAACGCTCACCAACTCGGTGTCGGCGGTCACCATGCGACTGGGGATGGTTTGATTATAAATGGCGACTATACTGGGTAAGTCTTCAATCTGTGCAGGTACAAACATATTTCAGCCACAAGCTGGGTGATCTAATGTGCCGATACTAACCTATATATTAAAACTAACAATAACTTGAGAACGAACATGTTTAAATTATTTCTCGCCAGCTTATTCTTATTGGCTACGAGCCTGGCTTATGCCAGTGACAACCAGGAATGTGGCGACTTTACCGATATCCAGGTGCGCAAACTGCGCTCCGAGCAAAGCATCAACCTGTGTGAGTTTAAAGACTCGCCCTTGCTGATAGTCAACACCGCCAGTAATTGCGGCTTTACGCCCCAATTTAAAGAGCTCGAACAGCTGCATCAAAAATACAAAGACCAGGGGCTGGTGATTTTGGGTTTCCCTTCCGATGATTTTTTCCAAGAAGAAGATGAGGAAAAAGACACTGCCAAGGTCTGCTTTATCAATTATGGCGTGACCTTTACCATGATGGCGCCGGTGTCGGTGCGTGGCTCAGATGCCCATCCGGTATTTCAATACCTCAACAAGAAAACCAGCTCGCCCAATTGGAACTTTTACAAATATCTGGTGAGCAAGGATAGACAGCAGGTACAACGCTTTAACAGCCGTACCAAGCCGCTGTCGAGCGAACTCACCAAGGCAATTGAACAAGCCCTCGCTCACAAAGACTAAACTTTAACACAATTACGGTGGCCAACTCAGGGCTAGCAAGCTAGTCTTGTCTCATTGATTATAAAGAAGATATGGAGAGTAAATATGACATTGGCAAGTGCGCGTCACATACTGGTAGACAACGAGGCCCTGTGTCTTGATCTGAAGGAACAAATTGAGCAAGGCGCTGATTTTGCAGAATTAGCAAAGTTGCATTCCATGTGTCCAAGTTCGCAAGATGGCGGTGCCCTCGGTGAATTTGGCCCGGGTATGATGGTGCCAGAATTTGATAAAGTGGTATTTTCGGCCCCTCTTAATGTAGTTCAGGGCCCGGTGCAAACCCAGTTCGGCTATCACCTTCTTGAGGTTACCAGTCGTAGCGATTAATTCCTTTAAATTTCAGTTGCATTGACCGCCAAGCCTGTTATGTTTGAGCTCTCGAACACAGACTCACGCTTACGGCAGGTTTGGCAATGCAACTGTATGGCTCCAACACGTCTCCTTTCGCTCGTCGCTTACGCATCTGGTGTGAACAGCACAATCTAGCGGTTTCTTTTCAACACCTTGATATTTTTTCGCCCGATGGCAGAAAATTCCTTTTGGCTCACAGTCCAGTGGCTAAAATTCCCTTTTTGGTCGATGGCGAACAAGTCATTTACGACTCCAATGTGGTGTACGAATACCTAAGTGCGCACTTTAAACTGCCCAGCATGAGTTGGGATGAGCGCAATCAACTCACGGTTATCAATGCCGCCAATGACTCGGCCATAGAGCTGCTGTTAAGCCAGCGCTCCGGCTTTGACACCAATGAAGAACACTTATTTTTCGACTTGCAAAAACAGCGTATCGCCCTGTGCCTTAATGCCCTAGAGCAACAGGCAGCGGCTATACAGCATAGCTACGTATGCGCCAGCCTGTTTTGTCTACTTGATTGGCTACAATTTAGAGAGCTGCATGATGTAACGCCTTACCCGGCACTCATGGCTTTTTGGCAAGCCCAGAAAACATCACCACACGCACAAGCAACGGATCCAAGACAGGGATAATTAAGATGGCACATGACGACATTGAAATTGAATCGCAGTGGGAATTATTCTGCGACCAAGTGCAACAAAGTAAAGAGATCTGGTTGCTCGGCAGTGATGACGGCGGTATCGCCTCGGTCAGCTCCGCCTATGACGACAACCAGGATGTATTGCTTATGTGGCACAGCGAAGAGCTGGCTCAGGCGCAATGCACAGGTGACTGGCAAGGGTTTAGCCCTTTCTCATTGCCCCTCGAGGAAGTGCTTGAGGACTTCGCCCCTCAGTTAATCGATGATAATGTCATGGTGGGTATCAACTGGGATAATCAGGTCTGCACCGAGCTGTCGGCCAAGTCCTTGGTGAGCGCGCTAACCGATTAGTACCTAGTGAAGACCCATTTAGGCCGGCGGCCATTTACCAGTATGGAGTTGCATACCCTGTTTTCCGGGTATGTTTATGGTGATGACAAACAAGCGCGCGAGCAGCCCAAGCATTGGCATTTTTGGCTGCCGCTGCTGGCCTATTACAGCGGTGGTTTTAGCGATGAACTCGCTTCCTTAGAACTGGGTGATGTCGATATCACCAGCACCATCCCCGTGCTACACCTGCACACCCATGGCAAGATCAAGGCCCGTAAAATCCCCATCCACCCGCATTTGTTTGCCTGTGGTCTGAGTGAATATGTCGATTTCATCAAAACGCAGCAGCACAGCCGCTTATTATTCGACTTACCATCAAAGTCAGGGCGTTACAGTGAAAAGGCCCGTATTTGGTTCTCTGGTGAAGGCGAGCGCGCCGGGTATATGCAAAAATGCCATCTGCCGACCGTGGATCAACAAGGTCATAAAACCGCGCTCAGCAGTTTGCGCCTTAACTTTGAGCAAAGCATTCGCATCAGCGCCATGCAGCTTGGCTGCAAACCCGGTTTTTACTATCTGATGGGGTTAAAAGACTACCCCGAAGATGATTTTGCCGATCTGCGCACCCTGCAAAAGATTGTTCGCGGGGTACGCATAGTGAATGCTCATAGCCATTGGCAGCGCTTCTGCGCCCGCAGCTAACTAGGGCGCCTTATCCTCACAGACAAAAGCCAGCTTATCGCCCTCGGGGAAATAGCTCAGTCGGGTGATATTTCCTGCACAGTATTCGCTTAAGTCATGCCACAGGGTGGCCGCTTTGGCGCTCTGTAACTGCTTTTGATATACCCGCCCGCCGTAGGCATAGGCTATGGTCTTATCCGTCACCCAGGTATAGTCCTGCACTCCTTGTGGCAAACGAAACAGCTGGGTCACGGTTTTCGTGTCTGGGGCAAAGCTGCTAAACCAGTTTTGCAAGTCCTGCTGCTGGGTAAAGGTGAAGACGCCCAGCGCCGGGTTATAGCTAAAGCCACGACCTGGATTATCGGCCACATGATGGATTTTTTCCGGCTCGGCCAGATTAAAGTATTTGGCGCTGTGCGGCTCACCAAGAGCAAACACCAGCAAGTCCTGCCGTGCTCCCCAAGCGTGATAACCTATGGTCAGGCCGTTATCCAGGATGCGTGTACTTGGCGCCGACTCACCCAAGGGGTAAGACCAAAGCTTTTGCCCCCCAATCGGGTTCAACCACCACAGCCGACAAGGCGTTTAAACCTGGCACTACGACCGACAAGGCATTTAAACCTGGCACCAGAGTAGGCGAATATTCGCTGTAAGCTGGGGTATTACTGATATTGCGACGGTCTTGGGTGGCGAAGTCGTAAAAGAAGATCTCCTTCTGTGCCTGCTTATCAGTGCCTATTTCATAACTGTAGTAGACGCCAGCTTTACTTATCGCCGGTTGATTGCTGTAAGCTCCGCGCTCGCTTACCGCCAGCACTTCGGGCTGTCCCTGCTCATCGTGTTGCAACAGCAGGATTTGGCTCTGAGCCAAGGCCAGCGGGCTGATACACAGCAAGCTTAATACCTTTAAAGTCGTTAATTTCATTATTGTTTTTACTCTTAAATTTGCCATCCTATACTAGCGTGAAATCCGTTTTGGGCAAACCGCGCCTTGATTTAACATGTAAGCCCCTTTATAAAGGGTATTTGAGTTAACAAACGATTAATCTTATGTCGGCCAAACACCCTATTGTCGCGATTACCGGTTCTTCAGGTGCGGGTACTACCACCACCACCAATGCCATTAAACATATTTTCCGCAGCCTAGACGTCAACGCCGCCTTTATCGAAGGCGATAGCTTCCACCGCTATACCCGCCCCGAAATGGATAAGAAAATACGTGAAGCAGAGCAACAGAGCCGACATATCAGTTATTTTGGTCGTGAAGCCAATGATTTTGCCGCCCTCGAAAAGCTATTTTCCAACTATGGCGAAACCGGCAGCGGCAAGGTGCGTCGTTATCTGCATACCTTTGATGAGGCAGTGCCCTACAATCAACTACCGGGCACCTTCACACCTTGGCAGGATTTAGAGAGCGGCACCGACCTGATGTTCTACGAGGGCTTACACGGCGGCGTGGTAGATGAAGAGCATGATGTGGCCAAGCATGTCGACCTCTTGATTGGCATGGTGCCCATTATCAACCTTGAGTGGATACAAAAACTGATCCGCGATACCTCGGAGCGTGGCCATTCACGTGAGGCGGTGATGGACTCCATACTGCGCAGCATGGATGATTACGTAAACCATATCACTCCGCAGTTCTCGCGCACTCATATTAACTTTCAGCGCGTGCCCACTGTGGATACTTCCAATCCTTTTAGTGCCAAGGATATTCCATCGCTGGACGAGAGTTTTGTGGTGATCCGTTTTCGTGGCATCGACAGCGTCGACTTCCCCTACTTTTTGCAGATGATAGATGGCAGCTTTATGTCGCGAATGAACACACTTGTGGTGCCCGGCGGTAAAATGGGTTTGGCAATGGAGTTGTTGTTAACGCCGCTGATCAAAGAATTATTAGTGAAAAAGCGGGCTTTAGAACATTTAGCGCCAGCAGATTTACCCATCTAGCCGGCGCTAATAAAGCTTAAAGGATTAAGCTTCTGGTAGGTTGCGACCGTAGAAGATCTCTTGGATCTCGCGGTTTAAACGCTCACGGATTTCTTCCTGCTCGCTTTCTTCAAGCTCATCGGTGGTTACACCGAACAGGTAAGTATTCAAATCCGTTTCTTTAAGCATCATCTTGGTGTGGAACAGGTTCTCCTGGTACACATTCACGTCCATCATCTGATACAGCTCTTTGGTATCATCAGTCATGTAATTCTGAATCGAATTAATGGCATGGTCGATATAATGCTTAACACCGTTAACGTCACGGGTAAAACCACGCACACGGTAGTCAATAGTTACCACGTCCGATTCCAACGAGTGGATCAGGAAGTTCAACGCTTTTAGTGGCGAAATAATGCCACAGGTTGATACTTCGATATCGGCACGGAAGGTACAAATACCATCATGCGGGTGCGACTCTGGGTAGGTGTGCACACAAATATGGCTTTTATCCAGGTGCGCAACCACAGACTCGGGTAATGGCCCCGGCGTTTCTTCGCTGTCAAAGCTCTGTTCGTCTACCGGCTCTTCCGAGATCAGAATAGTTACACTGGCCCCTTGAGGGTCATAATCCTGACGGGCAACATTAAGGATATTGGCGCCAATAATGTCAACGACTTCACCAAGAATGTCCGTAAGACGATCAGCACTGTATTGCTCATCAATATATTCAATGTATTCTTTACGTTGTTGCTCTGTTTTCGCATAGCAAATATCGTAAATACTAAAACTTAAGCTTTTGGTTAAGTTATTGAAACCATGAAGCTTAATTTTATCAAAGGGCTTGTTCACTATAAACCAACCTCAAACCTAGTCACAAAAGTCACTCAGGGACTCAAAAAAGAGGGCGGATTTTAGCCCAATTTGGCTCCCTTAAAAAGTACTTTTTAAACGATTTCTTGTACTTCAAAACTATGGGTTATTTGCACCGACTTTTCCAGCATAATCGCCACCGAGCAATATTTATCCGCAGACAGGGCTACGGCACGCTCAACATGCTTCTCGCTCACCTCGGTACCGGTAACGATAAAGTGCAAATTAATCTTTGTAAACACGCGAGGTGTTGTCTCGGCACGCTCACCGCTTAGCTGCACCTGCACACCACTTACCTGCTGGCGCGCCTTTTTTAGAATGCTAACCACGTCCACCGATGAACATGCACCCGCCGACATTAACACCATTTCCATCGGCGACGGCGCCTTAGGATCACTGCCAGTATCAAACACCACGTTATGGCCAGAATGTGAAGTACCGATAAAGGTGTCGCCCTCAACCCACTTTACGTTTGCTTGCATGTAAACCTCGTTGTTTAAATTAAAATCTCAGCGATTGTAAAGCAGCACGCCGATGATGCAAACCTGCATTTATCCCCGCTGCGATAATTGCGCTCATGCGCAGGACGAGCGGTTATTGAGCCACTGATGCCATAGCGTTATCGAATAGTTTTTTACCAAACTGGCAACTTCATCGATAAAAACGCGTAGCTCCCGAGTCACCTAAAGACAAAAAGCAGCCTAAGCTGCTTTTTTATCCACAAGAGCTGATCAGTCCAGGCTTAAGCCTGGGCTAAGCGTGTCCGGCAGGGTCAGCTGCTCCAGCTCTACCGAGGCTACCGGGTAAGCGCAATAGTCCGCGGCATAGTAGGCGCTGGCTCTGTGGTTACCAGAGGCGCCAATACCACCAAATGGCGCCGCACTTGACGCACCTGTGATAGGACGGTTCCAGTTGACGATACCGGCACGAATACGACGCAGGAAGTATTCATAGTCCGCTTCGTTATCACCCAGTAGGCCGGCAGACAGACCATAAGCGGTTTCATTGGCTTTCTCGATGGCGCTATCGAAGTCGCTGTAACGGAATACCTTAAGTAGCGGGCCAAAGTGCTCGTCATCCGGGAAGTCTTGTACCGAGGTACATTCGATAATACCCGGAGTAACAAAACCTGTGCCTGCAGTGTGCGTCAGTTCCAGCAATGGCTGAGCACCTAGCTCAACAAGCTGTTGCTGCGCCGCCACCATGCCCTTGGCTGCCGCTTCGGAGATCATAGAACCCATAAACGGCTGCTCGGCGGCATCATAGTCGCCAACCTTGATGTTTTTAGTGGCCGTTAGCAGTTGCGCCAAAATAGCATCACCCAACTCGCCTTCAGGCAAGAAAAGCTTACGCGCACAGGTACAACGCTGGCCGCTGGAAATAAAGGCCGACTGAATAATATCGTGCACCGCCGCCTTGATATCGCTGACATCTTTAACGATAAGCGGGTTGTTACCACCCATTTCCAAAGCCAGGATTTTACCCGGCTGACCGGCAAACTGCTCATGCAGGATATGACCTGTGCGTGATGAACCGGTAAAGAATAGACCGTCGATACCCGGGTGTGAGGCCAAAGCCTTACCGGTTTCAACTTCACCCTGAACCAGGTTAAGCACACCATCAGGCAGACCCGCTTGTTGCCATAGTTTCAAAGTAAACTCGGCTACTGCCGGAGTCAGCTCAGAAGGTTTAAACACCACGGTATTACCCGCTAAAAGCGCCGGTACTATGTGACCGTTAGGCAGGTGACCTGGGAAGTTATAAGGACCAAACACAGCTACTACACCGTGGGCACGGTGACGAATAACGGCTTTACCCACTGGCATGGCATTTTCTACCGTGCCGGTACGCTCTTGGTAAGCTTTTTCTGAAATCGCTACCTTGCCCACCATGGCGGCGGCTTCAGTGCGCGTTTCCCATAAAGGTTTACCGGTTTCCTGGGCGATAATTACCGCCATTTCTTCGCTGTTCGCCTTCAGCTGCTCGGCGAAGGCCTGAACTACAGCCAGACGCTCGGCAAAGGTTTTATCCGACCAAGGGATAAAAGCATTGCGCGCCGCTACAACGGCGTCATTTACCTGCTCGGCGGTGGCGCTGCTGGCCTGCCAAAGCTGTTCGTTGTTAGCAGGGTTTACCGAGCTAACTGCATGGCCCTGACCTGCAAGCCATTGACCATTAATAAATTGTGCTGGGTGAGACATAAATATGACTCCTTATAATGCTGCCACGCACACCTGGTCGCCGCTCTGTACTTTGAGCGCATCGGCGGTGCTTTGCGTTAAAATAATTTCGGCGTCATCGCCACCATCTAGATCTACCTCAACCACCAGGGCACGGTAATCTTCAATGTTCTGATTGGCCACCATCACCGCGTTGTCGCCCTGGCTCTCACCTATCACTACGGTGCGCAGGCCACTGTTGATAACGGTGCGGATATTGTCGACCTTGGCTTCCACCGTAGGACCGGCATCGAAAATATCGACATAGCCGTTAAAGGTGAAGCCTTCGCTTTTAAGCAATTCAATGGCTGGACGCGTATTGGTATGAACCTGACCTACAACCTGCTGCGCTTCTTTGCTCAACAGGTTTACGTAAATCGGGTATTTCGGCATCAATTCGGCGATAAAGACCTTCTGGCCTATGCCGGTCAGGTAATCCGCGGTGGGGAAGTCCATGCTGAAAAAGTGCTCTTCAAGCCACTGCCAAAACGGACTGCTGCCCTGCTCGTCGGATACACCACGCATTTCGGCGATCACTGTGTCAGCAAAACGCTCACGGTGCTGGTTAATAAACAAGAAACGCGATTTAGACAGTAACTTGCCATTAAATTTTTGCCGATATTTTTCCTTCAGGAACAGCGTACAAAGTTCGGTGGCGCCGGTGTAATCGTTACACAGGGTTAGAATATCAACCGCCTTGTACACACCTAAGGTGCGAGACGAGTGGATCACTTTGGAAAGGTGGTAGTGATAAAATGCATCATCTAAACCCACCGCAGCTTCAATGCCACAGGTACCGGCGATTTCACCGGTTTCGCTATCTTCAAGAACAAACAAGTAGCCTTCATCACCGGCTTTTGCTGTCGGCTTGGCGAAGGATTCAATAGAACGGGTGATCTTATTCTGCAACAACTCTTCATTCAGTGGCAGCGAGGTAAAACCATGCCCCGACTCCTCGGCGATAACGAGCAGCTCTTGATAATCTTGTTGTCGGATTGGGCGAAGAACCATCATAGATCCGCTTACTCCCTAAAGGTTAAACCATAACAAGCCTGGCGCCGCGCCATGCAGCGCCAAACTTCAAATTGACCGGCGTTCTAGTAGTTAGACAGAACGCCGCGGTGAAGTGCTTAAACTAGGCTGGCAACCGCTTTTTCAAAGCGTGCCATGCCTTCACGAATCTCTTCTTCGCTGATCACCAATGACGGTGTAAAACGTACCACATCGGCACCGGCCACAAGCGACATCAAACCTTGTTCCATGCTGGCAACCAGGAATTCACGGGCACGACCCTTGAACTTATCGTTCACTACTGCACCGATAAGCAAGCCTTTACCACGCACATCACTGAAAACATCGTACTTAGCATTGATGTCATTTAGAAGTTGCTTAAATAGCGCTTCTTTTTCTTTTACGCCTGCTAATACCGCAGGGTCATTGATAGTGTCGAAAGCCGCTTCGGCTACCGCACACGCCAGCGGGTTACCGCCGTAGGTTGAACCGTGCGTACCCGGCTTAAGGTGCTTGGCAATCTCTGTAGTGGTCAGCATGGCACCGATAGGGAAACCGCCGCCCAAGGCTTTAGCCGAGCTCATGATATCTGGAGTTACACCCAGACCCTGATAAGCATAAAGCTCACCGGTACGGCCAACACCTGTTTGTACTTCATCGAAAATAAGCAGTGCATTGTGCTTATCGCACAACTCACGTACGCCCTTAACGAAATCAGCTTCAGGAGCAATGATGCCGCCTTCACCTTGCAGTGGCTCCATCATAACCGCACACGTGTTGTCATCGATCAATGACTTGAATGCTTCCAGGTCGTTGTAATCACAATGCACAATATCACCCGGCTTAGGACCGAAACCGTCTGAATAAGCAGCCTGGCCACCCACGGTTACGGTAAAGAAGGTACGACCGTGGAAGCCTTGGTTAAAGGCAATGATTTTTGATTTTTGTGCACCGAAGTTATCTAGGGCCCAGCGACGAGCAAGCTTTAGTGCCGCTTCGTTAGCTTCCGCACCCGAGTTGGCAAAATAAACCTGCTCGGCAAAGGTCGCGTCGGTCATTTTTTTGGCTAAACGCAGTGCCGGCTCATTGGTCCAAATATTCGACAGGTGCCAAAGTTTCTCGCCCTGCTCTTTTAATGCCGTAACTAGCGCTGGATGACAATGACCCAAACAGTTAACCGCAATACCACCGGCAAAGTCGATAAACTCACGGCCTTGCTGGTCCCATACACGAGCACCTTCGCCGCGTACCGGGATCACATCCGATGGGTTGTAGTTAGGAACCATTACTTCATCAAATAAAGCGCGATTAACTGTCATTTTCTTTCCTCATTGAGTCTGGCGTTAAAAGTGGGTACCAAGTACAGGTCTGGGGACCTTAAAGCTAGTGCAACACTCTTAACAAGGCTATGAAATCCGCCATTAAGGCGACGGACAAAGCACTACATGAATAACATCATTATTTCAGAAAAAACCCGTAAAGTCTCATGCAAAGCTTTCATGCAGACCCCGTAAACACAGGCATTGAGGGTAGATTTTCACCTTGAGTGAATAACTATTTTAGCGCCATTAATAAAGAAGCCATATGGCATGAGTTGCCGCCGTCAAAGCGCATACTGAACAGTATTTGAATGAATATACGTAAAAAATTTACAAAATATTTTCAGCAACGGCTTATTTTGCATCAGTTTGCTGGGTGAAAGTACCTAAATCGATACCAGGTAAAGGGGTAAGTTGAGGATTTTGCAGGCCAAGATAGCCACAGCATTACCGCCGTTCATCCGCTACAACCAATGGTTCTGGCAAGAGCCATTGGCCTGCACCAAAATCTTGGCCACGCCGCTGAACTATGACGGCTTACCTAGGTGGAGTCATAAAGCACAGGCTTAAGCTTCAATGTCTTCTTTGATGAAGAGGTGTAAGTTGGTACTCACATTGGCGCGAGGAATCTACGCCTTTAGACTTGAACCAAGTGTGCCTGCTGAGTTGCTATATTCTGAGCGTTAATTTCGCTGGATAAAGTGCTTTAGCATGTCCAACCCGTGCTGGGTAAGAATGGCTTCCGGGTGAAACTGAATCCCTTCTAAGGCCTTATCGGTATGCAATAAGCCCATGATTTCATCCATCTCCCCCTGCTCATTCTCGGTCCAAGCGGTAATTTTCAGCTCGGCTGGTAAGGTTTCCGGGGCCACCACCAAGGAATGATAACGACACACCTCAATGCGCTCGTCTAATCCGGCAAAAACGCCCTGCTGTGTAGTACGTATCACAGAAGTTTTACCATGCATAACCTCTCTGGCACGCACCACTTGAGCGCCTAAGGCCTGGGCTATGGTTTGATGTCCTAGGCAAACACCAAGAATAGGAATACTGCCCTGAAAACGGCGCACCAGATCAAGGGAAATACCCGCCTCATTGGGACTGCATGGTCCGGGCGACAGTACTATATGCTCGGGTTTAAGCGCTTGAATATCGGCCAGGGTCAATTCATCGTTGCGCTTAACCAAGACTTCCTGGTCAAGACGCTGGAAATACTGCACCAAGTTAAAGGTAAATGAGTCGTAGTTGTCGATCATTAATAACATGGAATCTTCCACTAAAAAGCCAAGCATTTACACGCTTGGCTTTGGATTAGTCTATTTCTGCCCTAACGCTTAAGGACGCGGAATAAAGCCAAGTGCGTCGTACACTGCTTTTAATGTCGGCGCTGCCTTCGCTCTGGCTTTCTCAGCGCCGCTGCGCATGATCTGATCCAACAACGCCTGATCCGCACGGATCTCTTTAAAGCGCTGTTGAATAGGCTCAATCATGGCTACCACGGCATCGGCGGTGTCCTTCTTCAAGTGACCATACATCTTGTCTTCGTACTCAGGCACCAGATCATCGATAGAACGCTTGGTTGCTACCGACAGTAAGGTCAACAAGTTTGATACGCCCGGCTTTTCCTGACGATCAAAGTAAATACGTGCCTGCTCGTCAGAGTCTGTCACCGCTTTTTTCAGCTTTTTCTCGATCTTCTTAGGCTCGTCCAGAAGCATGATGTAACCATTTGGGTTTTCATCCGACTTGGACATCTTCTTCAATGGATCCTGCAAGCTCATTACACGGGCACCAAACTCAGGAATATAAGGCTCTGGCAGCTTAAATACTTCACCATAAAGGTTGTTAAAGCGCGTGGCGATATCTCGGGTCAGCTCCAAGTGTTGCTTTTGGTCTTCACCTACCGGCACCTGATCCGCCTGATACAGGAGGATATCGGCCGCCTGTAACACAGGATAGGCAAATAGACCAACATTGACATTGTTGGCGTGCTTGGCCGACTTATCCTTGAACTGTGTCATGCGGTTAAGTTCGCCCATTTGCGCGTAGCAGTTCAACACCCAGGCCAGCTGCGCATGCTCAGGCACCTGAGATTGCACGAATAACGCTGCTTTTTCCGGGTCGATACCACAAGCCGCATAAAGGGCCACACCATCAAGCACACGCGAGCGTAATACTTCCGGCTCTTGGCGAATGGTGATGGCATGCAGGTCAACCAGCATAAAGTAACTTTCATGATGCTCTTGCAAGCTAAGCCACTGGTTAATGGCGCCAACATAATTGCCGATTGTCATACCACCTGTTGGCTGAATGCCGCTTAACACTACTGGTTTACTCATGATGTTCCTTTATTGCTTATCGATTAATGGCGGTGATTATATCTAAGAATTGGTCACAGAGGTACTCTGGATTGTACTGGCGCAGGTCTTCCCCCTGGTGATAACCGCCGCTCAAAGCCAGGGCATCCATGGCCGCTGCTTGTGCCGCCAGCAGATCCGATTTCGAGTCGCCGATCATCAAGGCTTGAGCCGGTTCGACACCAAGCTGCTGGCAAGCCTTTAACAAGGGCTCGGGCGAAGGTTTTTTCTTGCCATCATCGCCACACACAATCACCTGAAAATGACTGGCAATACCCAGCTGTTGCAATAAAGCCTCGGTAAAACATCGGGCCTTGTTGGTGACCAGAGCCTTGGGCGTAGCCGCAAAGGCCGCCAATACAGTTTCAACATGGGGGTAAAGCTGCGAATACTGGCCCAACACCGCAAGATAATGGTGGCAGAACAGCTCGTTGGCACGGCCAATCTCCTGCTCCGTTAGCAACGGATTGGGCTCCATATCACCACTAAGCGCACGCACCACTAGCTGCTCTATGCCATTACCGACAAACTGGCTGACCATGGCGTGAGAGATCACCGGTCGAGCCAGATCGGTAAGCATCAGGTTCACCGCTATGTACATATCCGGCACGCTGTCGACCAGGGTGCCATCAAGATCAAATATCAGCGCCTGGTATTTCACTGAGCAACCTTGGCGAGTTCGCTGCGCATCTGCTCGATGACTACCTGATAGTCGGATTGACTAAAAATAGCCGAACCGGCTACAAACATATCGGCACCGGCGGCCGCCACTTCGGCAATATTATCCACCTTCACACCACCGTCGACCTCAAGTCGAATATCACGACCACTGGCATCTATGATGGCACGTACCTGCTTAAGCTTTTCCAAGGTATGAGGAATAAAGCTCTGGCCGCCAAACCCAGGGTTAACTGACATTAATAAGATAACATCCAGCTTATCAATAACATGCTCAATAATATGCAGCGGTGTCGCCGGGTTAAATACCAGACCTGCCTGACAACCATGCTCCTTGATCAGAGCCAGGGTACGATCCACATGCTCGCTGGCCTCGGGGTGGAAGGTAATAATGCTGGCACCAGCCTTGGCAAATTCAGGGATCAGGCTGTCGACCGGCTTCACCATCAGGTGCACATCAATAGGTGCCGTGATGCCATAATCTCTAAGCGCCTTACACACCATGGGACCAAACGTCAGGTTCGGCACATAGTGATTATCCATCACATCAAAATGCACCACATCGGCGCCGGCGGAAATAACTCGCTCTACGTCTTCACCAAGACGGGCAAAGTCGGCGGAAAGGATCGAGGGCGCGATCAGGTAGTCTTTCATAATACTGCTCCTTTGAACGGGGCCTATACTTTAACGAAAAATACGCATAGTTGTTAGCGTATGTTTATTTTTGCGAGGTTTTTCATCGATCCCGACGAATTATTTAGAAACAAAACGTTAAAGCCCAACCGTTAACATAAATTAAACATTACACCCTTGTTTTTAAAGTAAAAAGTTTAATTATTTTTAAAAGTTCAGTTGTTTTTTTAAACAACTTTGCGTAAGCTCTAGTGACTAGTTAAGGATCGGAGAGGGATATGTTGTTAGTGCTGAAAAAACATGCGTTGTTAGCAGGCGTTGCAACTACTGCTATGATTGTTGGCACTTTTGCTATCCAATCTGGCTCATCTCTTAACTCTGAAACCTATAGCCAATGCGTTTGTGATACCAATGCGTACGGCGAACAAACTCAAGACTGTGCTAATCCTGATGGTGAACAATCTTGGTTTGCTTGGTTTGCCGGCGACAGCCGCAGTGCCCAATTTCATTATTTAGACTTGTTGGAATTACTTAGCCGTAACGACAACAAGGAAAGCGCCCGACAATTCTCTAATACTTCCTACTAGGCAGGAATTCTTATGTGGTCACAAATTCAAACTGTGGTCGCGGCCTTTTTTGGTGTACAAAGCGACGCCAAACGTCAACAAGACTTCAGCAATCATAACCCCAAGATCATTATCGCCCTCGCCATCGCCCTGTTTGTTATTTTTGTCCTAGCCGTGTTTGGCCTGGTTCAACTGGTATTGGCGACCGGATAAATACATAGCCATCAATTCATTGACCTTATTGCGACCATTCCCCTTAGGGCTGATGGTGCGCTTTACCTTGAGCACATCAATATCCGCCTGCTCATAGATCTTTCTGGTCCATAAGGTATCGTGGTTAGAGATCAGTACCGAAGTTTGCTGTTCACCCGCGGCCTGCTCTGCCAAGTTGGCCAGGTTCGCTTGGTCGTCTAGGTTAAAACCGCCTTTGGCGTAGCTGGTAAAGGATGCGGTTTTACTCAGCGGCACATAGGGAGGATCGCAATAAACCACGGCATCTTGCGGTAATGAAGCAAAGACATCGCGATAGCTTAAACAGGTAAAGGTGGCTTGCTGTGCCTTTTCAGCAAAGAAATACATTTCCGCTTCGGGGAAATAAGGCTTTTTATATTTTCCAAAAGGCACATTAAAAATGCCTTTAAGATTATAACGGCACAAGCCATTGTAACCATGACGATTCATATAGAGGAATAGGATGGCGCGTTCGTAGGCATCGCGACTTTCGTTAAAGCGAGCCCGCAAGCCATAATAGACATCGGCGTCATTATTAAGCTCGCAAAACAGCTTACGCGCATCACTGATAAACTCATCAGGCGCATGGGCTAATTCTTTATAGAGGTTGATTAGATCCGCATTGATATCGTTAAGCACGTAATGCTTAAAATTGGTATTTAGAAACACCGAGCCGGCGCCAACAAAGGGTTCAACGAGCGTAGATGCAGAGCTGCCGGTGAGCTCCTGAGCTTGATCTAAACGTTTGGCGATATCTTCGACCAAACTGTATTTGCCGCCCGCCCATTTCAGGAAAGCACGGGTTTTCTTTTGCATCTATTCTACTAGCTCATCTTTAATTATTATCTCACTCCCGGTGCACCACAAGGGTAAATGTAAATACCGGGGTCAACGCCAAATTCTACCGCAATTCAGGGGACTGTTGCGAGTTTATCTCCCCTTTTATCTGCGCTATTTGTTTACCTTAGCGCTGGGCCTCACCAATTAGTAGGCGTATCGCCGCCAACTAAGAGGTTAGTTCATTCTTAGACACGGCCTGAGCCCAGGTAAGCACATGCCGGCCTTTAACGGCACTATGATAAGGCGCACTGCACCTTCTTATTGGTGCTGACCATTATAGGCCACAGGCAGGAGGAGCGATTGTATTAGCGTGTGAGCAGGGTTTCTAGCTCGGCGTCGCTGACATCATCAACCAATTCACAACGTCCAAATTGGCTAGGCAGAATAAAGCGAATGCGTCCCGCTTTGTTTTTTTTGTCCTTGCGCATATGGGCAAGAAACTGCGCTGGGGTCATTTCATCTGGGATTTGCACTGGTAGATCATAGGCTTTGAGCAAGGCAATAATACGCTCAACCTCGGCACTACTTAGCTTGCCTCGGCTGTGTGCCAGTTGTGCTGCCAGCACCATACCGACCGCGACCGCTTCACCGTGAAGCCAGGCGCCGTAGCCCATTTCAGCTTCGATAGCATGACCAAAAGTATGACCTAAATTAAGCAAGGCCCTAAGCCCGGCTTCTTTTTCGTCCGCCGCTACTATCTCCGCCTTAATGGCACAGCAACGCTGTATCACCCTTGGCAATAGCTGAGCATCCAAGGCCTTGATCTCTTCAACATTACGCTCAAGTAACTCGAACAAATCAAGGTCGTAGATCAAGCCGTATTTAATCACCTCGGCCATACCGGCGGCAAATTCCTTGGCCGGTAAGGTGGCCAGCGCAGCGGTATCGATAAACACAGCCTGAGGCTGATAAAAGGCACCGATCATATTCTTGCCCAAGGGGTGATTAACCGCGGTTTTACCGCCTACGGATGAATCCACTTGCGACAACAAGGTGGTAGGGATCTGCACAAAAGGTACGCCGCGCTGATAACAGGCAGCAACAAAACCGGTCAGGTCACCAATAACCCCGCCACCCAAAGCCAGCAAAATGGTATCGCGGCCACAGTTGTGCTCTAACAAAAAGGCATTGAGGCGCTCAAACCATTCCAATGTTTTGTGTTGCTCACCGTCGGGCATTACGAAGACAAGAAGATCCTTATCTGCCAAGCTGGCAATCAGGGTGTCCAGGTAGAGAGGTGCTATGGTTTCATTGGTAACGATTACCGCGCGTCGCTCGCCTACATATTGCTGCAGGCGCGCACCGTCTTGTATTAACTCGTTACCAATAAAGATGGGATAACTGCGCTCACCGAGTTCAACATTGAGTTCCAGCATGCGCAATTCTCCTTGGGATATTTAGAAGTTAAGCTTCTCGATGATTTGGTTAGCCACAACTTTCGCACTCTGCTCATCGGTACGCACAACAAAGTCGGCGATTTCTTGATACAGCGGGTTGCGCTCTTCGGCTAGACGCTCCAACACATGCTGCGGCGCTTCTTCTGTTTGCAGTAACGGACGTCGTTTATCACGCTGGGTGCGGGCAACCTGTTTTTCGATTGGGGTCTCAAGGTATACCACGATACCGCGAGCAGACAGTTTGTTGCGTACTTCTTTACTGACTACTGAGCCACCACCTGTTGCTAATACGATACCCTGAAGCTCGGTTAGATCTGTGATCACCGCTTCTTCACGACGACGGAAACCATCTTCGCCTTCGATATCAAATACCCAAGCAATGTCGGCACCGGTGCGGCGCTCGATTTCGTTATCCGAGTCATAAAACTCAAGGTGCAGTTGGTCTGCAATGTGGCGACCAATTGTGCTCTTTCCGGCCCCCATGGGACCTACTAGAAATATATTACGTTTCTCAGCCATATCTTTTAGTACAAACGAACTCTAAAATTTGAAATAAAACCCCGCCTCGCGACTGGCCCCAAAATTCAAGGGGGAGATTATCTCAGTAATTTATGCCTGTTTTCAAGCATAATACTGCAAATAATCACAGTGGGCGGTGGGTCGATTAGAGAAATCCAGCGCACTTTTAGAACTTAGCCCTGCTTACGATGGATTTCTACTTAAGCCGAATCTGAGTAGGCTACTTAATCACTTTTAAGTGATTAGCTTTTTTGCCTTTGCCGTCGTCCTGACTGTTCTCACGGCTTGCTTGTGGGTTTGGATTGTCAATTGCCTCGAACCCGGCCTGCGGTTGTTGCGGCTCAGACTCGGCAGTTGATTGTACTGATTCAGAACGATCCTGCTCTTCGTATAACTCTTCTTGAGTAAATACCGTGCCTTCGCCATTTTCTCGGGCATAGATGGCCAATACAGCTCCCATGGGTACATACACCTGCATGGGCTGACCACCAAAGCGAGCATTAAAGGTCAATGCTCGGTTATCCATTGAAAATTGCATTACAGCGCTCGGGCTGATGTTCAACACAATTTGTCCGTCTTGAACAAACTGAGTCGGTACCTGTACCTGAGCAAACTCGGCATCGACAACCAAGTGCGGTGTGCACTGGTTGTCGACTATCCAGTCGTAAAAGGCACGTAACAGATAAGGTCTGTTAGGTGTCATTAGAGACGAATCTCACGTTCTGCTTCAGTCAATGACGCTTGGAACGATTCACGCTCAAACAAGCGAATCATGTACTCTTTCAGCTCTTTGCTGCCAGCACCGGCAAGCTCGATACCAAGCTCAGGTAAACGCCATAATAGCGGCGCCAGGTAGCAATCAACTAGGCTGAACTCTTCGCTCATAAAGTATGGTGCTTCATTGAAAATAGGTGCTACCGCAAGCAGTGCTTCGGTCAGCTCTTTGCGTGCTTGCTCGGCATCGCTGCCACCGGCCAGGATCTTCGCAGCAAGCGAATACCAGTCGGTGTCAATGCGGTGCATCATCAAGCGGCTGCGACCACGCATTACCGGGTACACAGGCATTAATGGAGGGTGCGGGAAGCGCTCATCCAAATATTCCATGATGATGTTTGCTTGGTAAAGACCTAGCTCACGATCGATCAAAGTAGGAACCGTACCGTACGGGTTAATTTCGTGTAATGCTTCTGGCAGGTTATCTTTCTCCGCCAAATGGATATCCACGCTCACGCCTTTCTCAGCCAAGACAATACGAACTTGATGGCTGTACATACAATTCGCGCCGGAAAACAGCGTCATTACAGGGCGTTTATTGGCAGCAACGGCCATGCCTACCTCCATTAAAAAATCACAAAGTACAACATACTTTTTGCGTCATCACAGTGCCTAGCCTGACTAAATTCACAGCAATGATTTTAAACGGCAATAGGGGCATACGCCCCTATTGAGTTAACTGGTTGATTATTCTAATTAATGAACATCACGCCAGTATTCTTTCTTCAGTAAGAAAGCAAAGATAAAGAGGATAAATAGGAAACCAATAACCTTGATACCTAAAGACTCTGAATCTAAACGTGAAGGCTCACCTACATAGGCTAGGAAGTTAGCAATGTCGCGAGCAGCATGATCATACTCGTCAACACTCATTTCACCCTGGCCGTCGGTTTCAACCGCTACCACTTTCTTAACTGTTTTTCCGTGCTCTTCCACTTCCTCGAATACAGGATTTGGTAGACCTTGTAGTTCTTGAAGAACGTGCGGCATACCTACAGAAGGGAACACAATGTTGTTTACGCCAAATGGACGCGACTCATCTTTATAGAACGACTTTAAGTAGGTGTAGATGTAGTCAGGTGATTTAACACGTGAAATCAGTGTTAAATCCGGTGGCGCAGCACCGAACCATTTTGCAGCATCGTCTTTTTCCATCGCATTGGTGATGTGGCTACCTACTTTCGAACCGTCGAAAATAAGCGTTTCCTGGCCGATATCGGTAGGAATACCGATATCGCGGAAAGTACGCTCATAACGCTGGTACTGCATTTGGTGACAACCAAGGCAGTAGTTCATAAATAGCTTAGCACCGCGTTGTAATGATGCTTGATCCGTTAGGTCGATGTTTGCTTCTTGCAAAGGCATCGAAGGACCCGCTGCCATTGATAGCGTTGGCAGCAATGCGAATAAACCGATTACTAGTTTTTTCATCACTTAGTCAACCTCTCTGGCAATGGCTTGGTCTTCTCGTTCTTAGAGTAGAAGAACAGTAGCACGAAGAACATAAAGTAAGTAACTGTACAAATCTGCGACAAAATCGTTTTGAAGTCAGTTTGTGGAGTTGCACCTACCCAGCCAAGGATAACGAAGGTTACAACGAACTGAGCAATGTTCAGCTTGTGGAAACCACAACGGTAGCGGATTGATTTAACTTTACCACGGTCAATCCAAGGTAGCAGCGCTAGCACTACAATTGACGCACCCATGGCGATTACACCCATTAGCTTGTCTGGAATCGCACGCAAAATCGCATAGAAAGGCGTGAAGTACCAAACAGGGAAGATGTGCTCAGGCGTTTTCAGCGGGTTTGCCGCTTCAAAGTTTGGCGCTTCTAGGAAGAAACCACCCATAGCCGGCGCAAAGAACACTACGTAGCAGAATAGGATTAAGAAGCCCACAACACCCACAATATCTTTTACCGTGTAGTAAGGGTGGAAAGGAATCGCATCAACGATGTCTTTCTTGTTTGTGTAGTATTCGTGGAACTTGAATTTTGGCTTGTCTTCTTCGGCAACCGTGCCTTTCTTACGCTTGATTTCAACACCGTCTGGGTTGTTTGAACCCACTTCGTGAAGAGCAACAATGTGCAAGAACACTAGGATAACAAGTACCAGCGGCAGTGCGATTACGTGTAGGGCGAAGAAGCGGTTAAGCGTTGCACCTGAGATTACGTAGTCACCACGGATCCACAGGGTAAGGTCATCACCAATCACCGGAATAGCACCGAATAATGAGATAATTACCTGAGCACCCCAGAATGACATCTGACCCCAAGGTAGTAGATAACCCATGAAGGCTTCAGCCATTAGCGCTAGGAAGATAAACATACCGAATAGCCACAGTAGTTCACGCGGCTTCTGGTATGAACCGTAGATCATGCCACGGAACATGTGCAAATAAACCACTACGAAGAACGCCGAGGCGCCAGTAGAGTGGAGATAACGCAGCAACCAGCCGTATTCTACGTCACGCATGATGTATTCAACGGAAGCAAACGCACCTTCGGCCGAAGGAACGAAGTTCATGGTTAGCCAGATACCAGTAACGATCTGGTTTACTAGTACTAGCATGGCTAGTGAGCCAAAGAAGTACCAGAAGTTAAAGTTTTTCGGTGCGGGATATTGTGCGATGTGCATATTCCAGACGCGAGTCATAGGAATACGTTCATCAATCCAGTTGATAATATTACCAAACATTATGCTACCCCTTCGCCTTGCTCAGCACCAACTAGAATAGTTGTGTCGTCAATGAAGTAATAAGGAGGGATCTCTAGGTTTAGAGGAGCTGGAACCGACTGGAATACTCGACCGGCCATATCAAATTTAGAACCATGACATGGACAGAAGAAACCATCGTCTGTGCCTTCCACTTTCTCACCAAAGCCACCTTGTAGGAAGCTAGGAGAACAACCCAGGTGAGTACAAATACCCACGGCCACAAAGATAGTTTCTTTGATTGAACGGAATTCGTTCTTGGCAAACCCAGGCTGTTGCGGTTCATCAGACTGAGGATCACGGAGTTGATCTTCGTGTGCTTTAAGTTGTTCTAGCATTTCCGGCGTACGCGAGATTACCCAAACAGGTTTGCCTCGCCATTCAACACGGATTAATTGTCCAGGCTCTAGTTTAGAGATATCCACTTCTACGGGAGCACCCGCAGATTTAGCTCTCTCACTAGGGTTCCAAGACGCAATAAAAGGAACAGCAGCTCCAACCGCACCCACACCACCTACAACAGAGGTAGCAATGGTCAAAAAGCGGCGTCGGCTGTTGTCTACAGGCGCATTGCTCATCCACTTATCTCCACTATGATTCTCAACACTTGCTATATTGAGAACATCAGTTACAGCAGGTTAATTTTTGAAGTTACAAAATAGAAGCGATCATAAATAAAAGCCTTGATTAAAACAAGGTTATTCACTGTTTCACAGTCGAATAAGCACCCTCTCAGCGACTGAGTCTGGGTTCAAAAAGCGTATTCGATTATCAAGCAGTGCTGTTTATGTTATCGCAAACACTCGCCGCCGACGCTGATAAAGATCAAGGTCTAGTCAAGCAAAGTAGTTTAAAATCACTTCGTTAGTTTATTTGCCCGGCAATTGTAGCAAAAAATTCTCAAAATTATCGGCTTGATTTGCATTAAATCGGGGAAATTATGAAATATTCTCGGCGAAAGAGACCTAAGCCGTCCCCGCGTCGAAAACAGGCAATAAAAAACCCGGTTTGCCAAAGGCAAAGCCGGGTTTTGAAATTCTGGATACGTAATAAATTAACGCTTCGAGAACTGTGTTTTCTTACGTGCTTTCTTAAGACCCACTTTCTTACGCTCAACTTTACGAGCGTCGCGAGTAACAAAGCCAGCTTTACGAAGTGAAGGACGAAGTGATTCATCGAACTCCATAAGCGCACGAGTGATACCGTGACGGATAGCACCAGCTTGACCAGTAGTACCACCACCTTCAACAGTGATGTAAAGGTCAAACTTTTCAGTCATTTCAACTAGCTCTAGAGGCTGACGAACAACCATGCGAGCAGTTTCACGACCGAAATATTCTTCGATAGAACGTTGATTGATTACGATGTTGCCAGTGCCTGGGCGTAGGAAAACGCGAGCACTTGAACTTTTACGACGACCTGTACCGTAGTATTGATTTGCCATGAGTTAGTGCTCCTTAAATGTCTAGAACCTGAGGCTGTTGTGCAGCGTGGTTATGCTCGGTACCTGCGTAAACTTTAAGTTTACGGTACATTGCACGGCCAAGAGGACCGCGTGGAAGCATGCCTTTAACAGCTTTTTCGATGATCATTTCAGGCTTTTTAGCTTGAAGTTTCTCGAAGTTGATAGACTTAAGGCCACCTGGGAAGCCAGTGTGCGCGTAGTACATCTTGTCCTGAGTCTTGTTACCAGTTACGGTTACTTTTTCCGCGTTGATAACGATGATGTAATCACCAGTGTCAACATGAGGAGTGTACTCAGCTTTATGCTTACCGCGTAGGCGACGAGCGATCTCAGTAGCGATACGACCTAAAGTTTTACCTTCAGCGTCAACTACGTACCAGTCACGTTTTACTGATTCTGGCTTAGCAACAAACGTTTTCATTTATAAAAATCCAATGTTTACAATTATAAAACCACAAGCAGAAATTTTTCTGCTGCTCTATTAAATATGCTTCAACCCCTTCGAGTTTAAGACTTAACCCTCAGTAGTGGCTAAACGAACCGAGGTAGAACGGCAAGTGGTAGGCGCGGGAGTATAGCAAAGCAAATAGGGAATTACTACTGCTTAGCTGTTTTTTTGCGCGCCTTTAAGGGGTCGAAGTGGCGGCACCAAAACGCACCGCTAAGATCAGGCCAAATGAGGGCGTTTTAGGTATTCGTGCGACTGCATTTCCTGCAAACGACTAACACAACGCTTAAACTCAAAGTTCAACCGACCACTGCTGTAAAGCTGCTCTATTGGCGCTTCGGCAGAGATGATCAAGGTTACATTACGTTCATAGATTCATCGACCAGAGCGATAAAACGGCGCGCCGCATCATCATTATGCTGGCCCATCAGCTTAACATTGGCCAACAAAACAGTGTTATAAAGACGGGAGATTTCCATATAGTCGACCTGAGAGCGCGCACTTTCGCAAAGCTGCTCAAAATCAAACATCACGATACAGTCGCTGACCATACGGGTGCCTATCATTCGCCCTTCGATTTCAATCTCTTCATTGGCGCGCCCGGGCTCTGGAGAGAGCTGCTCAAAATAAGCAAAGAGGTTTTTATCCGCCTGCTCATCTAGAGGACTGTGGAAGATCTCCGCCTGCTCCAGCGTACGCAAACGATAATCGACACCTGAGTCTACATTCACCACCTCGGTATTGGCCTTAACCAACTCAATGGCGGGTAAAAAGCGCGCTCGTTGCAGGCCATTTTTATATAGCTCATCTGGCACTATATTCGAGGTTGCCACCAAGATGATGCCACGCTCGAACAAGGCCTCCATTAAGCCGCCCAAAAGCATGGCATCGGTGATATCTTGGACGAAAAACTCATCAAAACAGATGATATCCGTTTCACTTTTAAGCTTATCGGCCACCACCAAAAGAGGGTTCTTAACCTCTTGTAATTGCTTTAATTCATGATGCACCCGGTGCATAAAACGGTGGAAGTGCACACGCATTTTACGTTCCGTTGGCAAAGCCTCATAAAAGGTATCTACCAGGTAGGTCTTACCACGACCAACACCACCCCAAAAATAAAGCCCTTTAATGGTCTTCGTGCTATCCTTAGAAAAGAGTCTTGCGAATAAACCGGCCGGCTTGGGTGGTTGCGCGACCATATCATCGAATAGCCTTTGCAGGTGCCTAACGGCATTTTCCTGAGCGGCATCATAGAGAAAGTCGTCACGCTGTAAGTCTTGTTGGTATTTTTGCCAAGGAGTCATGATAGTAACGGCGTACAAAGAGGTAAATTTTCGCGCTATCTTAACACGGCTCATAACAAAGCGTATATTTGGCTAAGAAAGTTTTCAGAAGGGGAAATCTATGTCCACTATTACTTGGATTGGAGTTGTAATCATTATTGCCATTGGCAGCTTCTTTGTTGGTGGCTTGTTTACAAAAAAACGCTTTAAGCAGGAAGAATTAGAGCAACAAGCTGAAAAAGCACAAAACGAGCTGGAACAATATCGCCAGGACGTCGCTGACCACTTGGATAGCACTAATAGACTGATCAATAAATTAAAAGACAACTATGAGCAGTTGGCTCATCATGTGCAGCAAAGCGACCATTTATTGCTGAGCAAAAAGGACCTGGGTGAGAGCCAGCCGTTTTTCTCTAAAGAAACCACGGAACAACTGCAGGCATCATTAAGTCAGCGCCCAGAGCGCCACTCCAGCAACATAGTCCATGACAGCCAGCCGGCCGACTATGCCGCCGGTGAATCCGGACTGTTTCGAGGCGAGAAAAAGGATGTTGAACAAAGACAATCTGCTTGATAAATAAGCAGTCGTTCTACCCTTGAGGAACTAATTTAGCATCCCCATAGTCAGTATAGAAAATAGCTTTATAGGTACCGGGCTGCTTCGCGGCCCTCTCTTTTGGAGTTTGTCTATACTATGAAAATGAAGTTATCAGTTCTCAGTGCCGCAATTTTATCGGCCACATTTTTTATGCAGCCCGGCCTTGCCGAGGCAAAATTACCCGTTGCCGTTGATGGTCAACAACTCCCCACCCTAGCGCCTATGCTCGAGCGCGTAACACCTGGCGTTGTTAGTATTCGCGTTTCCGGCTCCAAGGAAGTCCGTGGTCGTGTCGACCCATTCGACTTTTTCTTTGGTCGCCCTCAGCCTCGCTCGCAAAAGCGCCCTTTTAGCGGCTTAGGCTCAGGCGTGATCATAGATGCCGATGACGGTTATATAGTTACCAACAACCATGTTATCGACGATGCCGAAGAAATGCTGGTGACCTTAGAAGACGGCCGTGAATTTGCCGCCAAGTTGATTGGCGCCGATAAAGAGTCGGATATCGCCCTTTTGCAAATCGAAGGCAAAGACCTGACCGAAATTAAACTGGCCGACTCAGACAAACTACGCGTCGGCGACTTCTCCGTGGCCATAGGCAACCCCTTTGGTTTAAGTCACACGGTCACCTCGGGCATTGTCAGTGCTCTTGGCCGTAGCGGCCTCAATATTGAAGGATACGAAGACTTTATTCAAACCGATGCCGCCATCAACCAGGGTAACTCAGGTGGTGCCTTGGTGAACCTTAAGGGCGAGCTGATCGGCATCAACACCGCCATCCTCGGCGCCTCAGGTGGCAACGTGGGCATCGGCTTTGCCATTCCTTCAAATATGATGAAGAACTTGGTCGATCAGATCATTGAGTTTGGCCAGGTACGCCGTGGCTCGCTGGGGATCTCCGGACGCACGCTGGATGCCGGTTACGCCGAAGCCCTGGATCTTGATGTGAAGCGCGGCGCCATGGTTGAGCGCGTGGTCGAAGACTCGGCCGCTGAAAAGGCCGGTATCAAGGCGGGCGATGTGATCATCAGCGTCAATGGCAATGATATACGCAGCTTCCAGGAGCTACAGGGTAAAATAGCGACCCTGGGCGAAGGTAAGAAAGTGGAAATCGGCCTCTATCGTGACGGCGATGAAATCGAAGTGGACGTCACCCTGGCCGCCGCCGGTGATATCTCCAAAGAAGCGGCGGAAGTGCACCCGGCACTGGCCGGTGCCGAGCTCGAGTCCGGTAAGCGTAACGGCATCAAAGGCGTGATAGTCAATAGCGTCGATCCCCGCTCGGTTGCCGCCCGTATCGGCTTAGAGGAAGGCGATATCATCACTCAGGTGAATCGCCAGCGCGTAGAAACAGTGCGAGAGCTGTCCAGCACCATAGCCGATATTAAAGGCAATATAGTGCTAGTAGTGCGCCGCGGTAACAGCACCTTCTTCGCTCCGATTCAGTAAGCACCACCTCGACTTGCAACAATTCAACAGCGGCGCCCTTGCCGCTGTTGTTACTTCTGTGCCATCATTGTTAGCTCAACAAACTAATAATAATTATTAATTTCGTGCTAAAACAAATCAGATTTGTGCTCGTGCCGCTGCTGAGCGGTTTGGGGCTCGCCTTTATTATGGTGCTGGCCACACCCTCGCTGCGGGATGCCTTACTGCCAATGTTGGCAAGCGACGGCTTTAGCGGCTCACATATGAGCTATGCCACCGCCGTAAAACGCGCCGCACCCGCCGTGGTCACGGTTTATTCCGAACGCATTTCTACTCAACCCCGTTACATGCAGCAACAAAGCACGGTATCGGAAATTGGCTCCGGCGTAGTAATGAGCGCAGATGGTTATATTCTTACCAACTACCATGTTATCAATAGCGCCGATGTGATCATGGTGATGCTCAGCGATGGCCGCCACTTTAGTGATGTGCAACTGGTGGGTTTTGATACCGTCACCGATCTGGCCCTGTTAAAGATAAACGCACAAAGCCTGCCTACCATTCCCATTGATGAAACCTTTTCCCCCCAGGTTGGCGATG
The DNA here is from genome assembly GCF_002964725.1 of Pseudoalteromonas sp. T1lg76. Lineage (NCBI taxonomy): Bacteria > Pseudomonadati > Pseudomonadota > Gammaproteobacteria > Alteromonadales > Pseudoalteromonadaceae > Pseudoalteromonas > Pseudoalteromonas sp. T1lg76. Next base: position 94,738 of record NZ_PQCE01000034.1, on the reverse strand, counting down.
TGGTCCTAGCCATAGGTAACCCCTTAAATCTGGGGCAAACCATTACCCAGGGCATTATCAGTGCCACGGGTAAGCAGCGACTCACCGACAGCTCACACTCAAGCCTGTTACAAATGGATGCCGCCATCAACGTCGGTAACTCGGGGGGCGCCCTGGTTAATTCCCATGGCGATCTGGTGGGTATTACCTCGGCCCAGTTTAAAACCCGTAGCAACCTGGATATTCAAGGGATTTTTTTTGCTGTGCCCTACTCCTTGGCCAAAGACGTGATGGATAAGTTGATCCGCTACGGCCGTGTGGTACGCGGTTATATGGGTATGGATGTCACAGCCGTAGATAAACAAGGGCGCGATGTCACCAATAATAAGATGGCCATAGCTGGCATGCGCATTAATAAGCTCGACCCCCTTGGGCCGGCATGGCAGGCGGGTATAAAAGAAGGCGATATAGTTATTCGTATGGGTGGCCACTCGGTCAGCAATATACAGCAAAGCCTTGAGCGTATTGCCAATACCAACCCGGGCACCGAGCTGGAGGTTGAACTCTACCGCGATGGCGAACTACATAAGCTTACGGTTACCGTGGCCGAGCTGGAAACTCGTATGTAATGTTATTGATATAAAAAAAGCTGCCATCAGGCAGCTTTTTTTATGTTCGCTGTTAGTCGCTTACGCGCTTGATGTTAGCGCCTAACGCGGTCAGCTTATCCTCGATATGCTCATAGCCTCTATCAACGTGATAGATGCGATCCACACGAGTTTCGCCCTCGGCGATAATACCGGTAAGAATCAAACTGGCCGAGGCACGCAAGTCCGTGGCCATCACTCGCGCACCGCTTAATTTAGGGGTATCACCACAAATGGCGGTATTGCCCTCAAGGCGGATGTCTGCACCCATGCGCTGCAGCTCAGGTACGTGCATAAAGCGGTTTTCAAAGATGGTCTCTGTAATAGTCGCGCTGCCCTTGGCTACCACGTTTAGGGCGGTAAACTGGGCCTGCATATCGGTCGGGAAACCCGGGTGCGGTAAGGTTTTAATGTTGACCGCTTTAAGTTCACGATCGCGCATATCCAGATAAATGGTATTCTCAGTGACCTCAATATGGGCATTGGCTTCGCGTAACTTTTCAATTACCGGCTCCAGGCTCAGATGATCCGTGTTCTTACACAGGATATCGCCTTTAGCCATGGCCGCAGCAACCAAGAAGGTGCCGGTTTCGATACGGTCAGGCAAAATGGAATGCTCGCAACCACCTAGACGCTCAACCCCTTCAATCTCGATGCGGCTGCTGCCGGCACCGCTGATCTTGGCACCCATATTATTCAGGTACTTAGCAAGATCGCTGATTTCAGGTTCGCGGGCGGCATTTTCCAGTATGGTTTTACCTTCCGCCAGGGTTGCTGCCATCAGCAAGTTTTCCGTAGCGCCTACACTCACTGTATCCATAAAGATTTCCGCGCCTTTAAGACGACCATCAACCTGAGCGTGAATATAGCCGTTTTCCACTTCAATCTGTGCACCCATGCGGCGCATGCCTTGAATATGAATATCGACCGGACGGGCGCCTATGGCACAACCGCCAGGCAAAGAAACCTGGGCCTTACCAAAGCGGGCCAATAAAGGGCCTAGGGCCAAGACCGAGGCGCGCATTTGCTTTACCAATTCATACGGCGCCAGGATATTGTCGACCGTAGCGCCATCGACGATAAGCTTGTCGTCTTGCCAATACACCTCGGCACCCAGCTCTTTTAGCAGGGCTTCCGTGGTAGTGATATCGCGTAATTTGGGAACATTGCTAAAGCAGCTTTTAGAATCGGCTAAAAGGGCTGCAAATAGAATGGGCAGGGCGGCATTTTTCGCCCCGGAAATGGTCACCTCACCGCTTAACGGGGTGCCACCTTGAATAATAAAATGATCCATTACTGTGCCTGTTATTGCGGAAGGATAAATTTGCGTTCACGCTGCCACTGTTCTGGCGTAAAGGCACGAATAGTCACAGCATGTATGGTGCCATCTGAGATTTGCTCCATCAGTGGCTTATACACCAACTGCTGTTTTTTGACCGGGGTTAACCCGTCAAAGCAGTCACCCACGGCGATCACCTGATAGTGGGTACCTTCAACTTTAACTATTACTTCTTCGAGCCCTAGCTCGTCTTTCAATAAAGCTTCAACTTGACTGCTTTGCATTACTCTCACTCAAAAATTTTGTCGACCTGACCCAGTTGCATCAACTTTTGCAGCTGTTCAGGGATATGCTGTAATCGCAACTCTTTACCTTGCTTATGAAGCTGCGACAAGCTGTCTAATAACCAGGCCAACCCAGCGGTATCAACGTGACTAACGTCATTTAAATCCAGTGCTACCTTTGTACTGCCACTGGCGAGCAGCTGCTGTACCAAGGTCTTATCGGCAACACTATATCGGGTTAATTCACCGCTAAGTGTAAATTGGTCATCACTTAGTTGTGATAAGGTCAGGCTACTCATTGCCACCTTCACCACGAAACTGAACTGGCAGTTTACTTTTCTTCTCTAGTAAATCAATGACATGTTCAATGCCTTCCTGGCGTAAAATACCATGCAGCTCACTTTGTTTGGCATCAAGCAAACTAATGCCTTCGGCTATCATGTCATAAGCGCGCCACTGATTGCTATTATCCTTACGCACTTTAAAGCCAATATCAATGTCTGGCTTACCCGGATCTTTAATCGTGGTTTTTACCACTACCACAGTATCGCTACCGAACTCTTTCGCACTGTCGAATTCCACGGTTTGGTTGGTGTATTGGGTAAATACCCCGGCATAAGTGGCTACCAGATAGTCCTTAAACACATCCATAAAGCGCTTAATATTTTCGATGGCCTGCTTTTTCTCCTCAGGGTCTTCGATATTACGCGCCTTTTGAATATAGCTCGCCAGCACGCGATAAGAGGCATACTTATAATCGACATAAGGAAGAAGCTCTTCTTCCACTATCACTTTTAGATGCTCTTTATCGGCGGCAATCTTGCTTTGGTCATGTTCGATACGCTTAAAGGTTTGATCGGCAACCTGGCGCACCATTTTATATGGGTCGCTTAAATCAACTTCCACCGCCTGCGCCTGAGGGGCTAGCAGCAAAAATAATCCTGCTACGAAACTGAAAACCTTATCCATAACTACCTACTCGCTACCTTGATTGAATAGAAACTGGCCGATTAGCTCTTCCAACACCAAGGCTGACTTGGTATCGGTGATCATATCGCCGTCCTTTAACGCTTTTGACTGCACGCCAAAGATGGCGTCAATTGATAACTCATCATCTTGTTGCGACTCGGCCACAGCATTACCCAAACAGGCCTGCTGCGCTTGGTTGCTGGCAATAACCGGGTTAAGGCCCAAGTATTGCTCACCTAAGATTCCCGAGGTCAAAATCGATACCGAAGTGGCATCGGAAAACTTACATTCATAGGCGTTATCTATGGCCATATAGACCACAGGCACAAACTCACTCGGGTGCACCTGAATGGTTTCAACACGGCCGATAACCACCCCGCCCACCTTGATAGGTGCACGAGATTTTAGTGATCCTATATTTTCAAACTTAGCCTGCAATGAATAAGTGCCATTGCTGCCGCTTAAACCCGCATTGGCTACCTTGAGCGCCAGCATAACAAGCGCGGCAATGCCCAGAGAGACAAACAAGCCGACCAAAATTTCAATTTTTCTCGAATTCATGGTGTTAATCCTTTAGCCGCCAAACATCACGGCGGTCAAAATAAAATCGAAGCCAAGCACGGCCAGTGAAGAATGGACAACGGTTTCCGTTGTCGCTTTGCTGATCCCTTCCGATGTGGGGACGCAGTCATAACCCTTGTACAAGGCTATCCAGGTCACCACTAAGGCAAATACACAGCTTTTAATGATGCCGTTGAGTATGTCTTTCTCGAACGACACCTGCGATTGCATAATTGACCAGAAACTACCGCGGTCAACGCCAAGCCAATCAACGCCGACTAAATGCGCCCCTAAAATGGCCACCGCAGAGAAGATGAGTGCCAGCGCTGGCATGCTGATCATGCCCGCCCAAAAGCGCGGTGCAATAACCCGTTTCAAAGGGTCCACCGCCATCATTTCCAGACTCGTAAGCTGTTCGGTGGCCTTCATTAATCCAATTTCTGCAGTTAACGCACTGCCGGCACGCCCGGCGAACAATAGCGCTGTAACCACAGGGCCTAATTCACGCAATAAGCTCAGTGCCACCAAGGGCCCCAAACTGTCTTCGGCGCCATAATCCACCAACACGGTATGACCTTGCAACGCTAATACCATGCCGATAAACAAGCCGGATACCACAATAATAATCAGAGATAAGAAACCCACCATGTAAAGCTGGCGGATCAGCAGCGGCGTGCCCTTACGAAAGTTAGGCATGCTTATTAAAGCACCTAACAACATATAGGTAGCACGGCCCATAGAGGCGAAGCGGCTCAGGGTTTTATGCCCCAGGCGCTGCCAAAACTCGAGCAAGGCTGACATTATGACATTAACTCCTGTTCATAAGGCTGAGCATCAAAATGAAATGGCACAGGACCATCGGATAAGCCCTGTAAAAATTGCTGCACCAGAGGCGACTCATGCTTGCGCAGCTCATCCGGGCTGCCACAACCTATCACCCCTTTTTCAGCGATGATAATCACGTGATCGGCGATGCTCATTACCTCGGGCACATCATGAGTAACGATTAAGGACGACAGCCCAAGAACATTGTTAAGCGAGCGGATCAACTTCACCAGCACGCCCATGGAAATAGGGTCTTGCCCAGCGAACGGCTCGTCGTACATGATGAATTCCGGGTCCAGGGCGATAGCGCGCGCTAGTGCGGCACGACGGGCCATGCCACCAGAGAGCTCTGCGGGCATTAAGTCTTTAGCACCACGTAAACCCACGGCTTGCAGCTTCATTAAGACAATAAGACGGATTAATTCTTCGCTTAGCTGGGTATGCTCGCGCAGTGGAAAGGCGATATTGTCGTACACCGACATATCGGTAAATAAGGCGCCGCTTTGGAACAGCATGCTCATTTTCGTGCGCGCCTTGTATAACGCTGCGCGATTCATGCTGGGAATGCTTTGACCTTGAAAAAGAATATCGCCACTATTTGGCTTGAGCTGACCGCCGATCAGCCGCAGCAAGGTGGTTTTACCTATACCACTGGGACCCATAATGGCAGTGATCTTCCCCTTGGGAATGGTTAGGCTCATATTCTGATAGATAACACGCTCCGCGCGTTTGAAGGTAACATCCTTGATTTCAACGATTGGTTGCGACAAGTCGCTCTCCCACTATTCTTCTATCATGTGACCCGACATTTTAAAGTTTTTTTGCGCCGAGGGAAAAAAGAATCTGTAAAAATTTGTAAGATCATTCAACAAAGCTGTAATGACGACAAATTAGGTGCGTTTTTTTACACAATTACAACGGCTTTTGATACTATTTGCGCCAGTATTTTTTCTAACTCATTGGCTTTGCACTCATGCTCACTTCTTTTGCCATTCTCGTCGCCGGTTTTGTCGCTCTCGTTTGGAGTGCTGACCGTTTTGTCTTTGGCGCCGCGGCTTTGGCACGCAACCTTGGCGTACCCGCTTTAATCATAGGTTTAACCGTAGTCGCTATGGGCTCTTCCGCCCCGGAAATGATGGTGTCGGCGTCAGCGGCGCTGGCGGATAAAACCGATACTGCGGTCGGTAATGCTGTGGGCTCAAATATAACCAATATTCTGCTGGTGCTGGGTATCACCGCCCTGTTGCGCCCGCTGTCAGTGTCCTCGGTAACACTTAAACGGGAAATGCCCTTGGTTTTTGTGGTCTCTGTGGCCGCCTGGTACATGTTTACCGACAACTATTTCTCCAGTGTAGAAGGCTGGTTGCTACTGGCCGGCTTTGTCGCCTTTATCGCTTTTCTTATCGTTATTTCACGCCAGCACAAGAATACTGAGGACGACCCCTTTGTCAGCGAAGCCTGTGATGAAATCCCTAAAGACGTAAGCACCAAAACCGCCTCACTGTGGCTGGTTGTGGGCCTGATACTACTGCCGGTCAGTTCGCATTTTATCGTTTCTTCGGCGGTGGAAATTGCTCAATTCTTCGGTCTTAGCGACCTGGTAATCGGCCTCACCATTATCGCCATTGGCACCAGTTTGCCAGAGCTTGCCGCCTGTGTGGCCGGGGTGTTAAAAAACGAAGACGATCTGGCCCTGGGTAATATCGTCGGTTCAAACCTATTCAATATCCTTGCCGTGCTTTCTCTTGCTGGCATTCTCAACCCTGCTGTGATTGACCCGGCTGCAGCCAACCGCGACGCCCTGGTTATGATAGCCGCGACCATAGTATTAATTGCCATGAGTTTGAACTTTCGTGGTGCCAGACGCATCAACAGGTTAGAAGGAGGCATGTTGCTGGTCGCATTTTTTGCCTACCAAGGATATATTTTTAGTCAGATAGCATAGAGTAAGCGTATATGACACAAAGCTACATCGCTTCCGCCCAGCGGGTGATAGAGACAGAAGTTCTTGCCCTTCAAGAACAGCTACAACATCTGGACGAGCAGTTTATTCAGGCCTGTGAGCTAATGAAGGCCTGCGCCGGACGCATTATCGTGGTCGGCATGGGCAAGTCAGGTCATATCGGCAACAAGATAGCCGCCACCCTGGCCAGTACAGGCACCCCGGCCTTTTTTGTGCACCCGGGAGAAGCCAGTCACGGAGATTTAGGCATGATCACCGCCCAGGATGTGGTGTTATTGATCTCTAACTCCGGCGAGACTCATGAGATTGTCAGCATCATCCCTGTGATTAAGCGCATTGGCGCAACCTTGGTGGCCATGACAGGCAACGCCCAGTCAAGCATGGCTACCCTGGCGGATCTGCATATCTGCATCGGCGTTTCTCAGGAAGCCTGCCCCTTGGGCCTGGCTCCCACCGCCAGTACCACGGCCACTTTAGCCATGGGCGATGCCATCGCCGTTGCCCTGCTCGAAGCCAAGGGCTTTACCGCCGATGACTTTGCTTTATCCCACCCCGGCGGCAGCCTGGGTAAACGTTTATTGCTAACGCTTAACGACGTTATGCACAGCGGTGATAGCGTACCGCGTTCGCATCAATCACAAAGCATTAAAGAAGCCTTGTTGGAAATTTCCAGCAAGGGCCTGGGCATGACGGCTGTTATAAACGATGAGCAACAACTGGTTGGACTCTTTACCGATGGCGACCTGCGCCGAGTGCTGGAGCAACGCATCGATATCCATAGCACCGCCCTGCTCGAGGTGATGACACCAAATTGCACTACGGCCACCGCTAATATGCTGGCCGCCGAGGCACTTAATATCATGGAACAAAAGCGTATCAACGGTCTGATCGTCATCGATCAGGATAGTCGCCCCATTGGCGCCCTGAATATGCAAGACCTACTGCGTGCAGGAGTGCTCTAATGCAATTTTCCGATTTGTATCAGCCCATAGAGCAAGATGCTTGGCAAAGAGCGCAGGCGGTAAAATTGCTTATCTGCGATATCGACGGCGTGTTTTCCGACGGCCGTATTTATTTGGGCAATCAGGGTGAAGAGCTCAAAGCCTTTAACACCAAAGACGGCTTTGGCATTAAGGCGCTGCTTAATAGCGGTACTCAGGTGGCGGTGATCACCGGCCGCCAGTCACAAATAGTGCAAACCCGCATGGAAAGCCTGGGCGTCCCTTATATTTATCAGGGCCGTGAGCATAAACTCGATGCCTATGCCGAACTCAAGCAAACCCTTAATCTAAGTGATGAGCAGGTTGCCTATATAGGTGACGATGGCCCGGATTTGCCGGTAATGGAAAAAGTAGGTTTTGCCGTGGCCGTTAATGACGCGCACCCCTTGGTAAAGCGCGTTGCTCACTACACTACTATGCTGCCAGGTGGCTTTGGTGCGGTGCGCGAACTCACCGACCTGCTGATACTGGCCAAGGGCGGCAGCCTGGGCACCGAGGGCACCAGCTCATGAATATGGCGCGGGTGCTGATATCCATCGTTTTTATTGCGCTTATGGCCTGGCTATGGGCGCCCTATTATATGCAATCGGAAAAAACGGTAAAAAGCAGCAGCGATGCCATTTCTATCCCGGATTATATTGCCACCGGACTAAGACAAAGCAGCTATAACGATCAGGGGGCGTTAAGCCACACCGTCTATGCTGAACATATGGAGCTCTTCGACGAGCTGGGTTTTACCCACTTCAAGAAGCCGGTATTTACCCTCTATAACGACGGTGAACGTTGGCGTGTAACCGCCGATGAGGCGACGCTCTACAATAATAATATTTTGATCTTGGAAACCAACGTCATCGCCACCAATTTAATACCAGGGGCAATGATCGAAAAGGTCCAAGCAGCAGCTATCCAAATAGACATTGATGCCCAACGTATGGAATCGGAACAAAGTGTTGAGCTCAGGGGGCCGGATCTACTGATCACAGGTCAGGGCTTGAAAGCGGATATCAATACAGAGATAGTGGAACTAATAAAACATACGCGAACGGTATATTATGACCAGTAAATTCAAAGCATTAATCATAGGTTTGGGGTTCGGACTAGGCGCTGTAAATGCCTGGGCAGAGCAACCAGCCACGGTGACGGAAGTACAGATCGACGCCGATAAGCAGCAGGCGCTGATCAAAGAAAACATCACCATTTTTGATAAAAATGTGCACATTGTTCATGGTCAACGAGAAATCAAGGCGGATCGCCTTGAGGCCCACCGTCGCCCTGAGTTAGGTGATAACAAGCAGCTGCTTATTGCCACCGGCAACCCGGCCATCTACAGTGAAACCATGGACGATGGTACGCAAATCACCGCTTCCGCTAAGGAAATCCGCTACGATGTAGCCACGCAAATGCTACAGATTTCCGGCACCGCCAAAATTGCCATGGCCGATCAACAGATCGTCGCCGAGACGATCAGCTATGATATAAACAAGCAGCTGATCAGTGCCGAAAAAGATAAAGATTCGAGCACCCGTGTAAGAACCACGCTCACACCGCAAAATGACGAGCAAAAAGAGAAGGGACAACCATGACCACGCTGAAGGCGCAAAAGCTGGCAAAAAGCTATAAAGGCCGTGAAGTGGTCAAGGATGTGGGCCTGGAAGTCAAAGCCGGCAGCATAGTCGGCTTGCTTGGCCCCAACGGCGCCGGTAAAACCACTACCTTCTATATGATTGTGGGTCTGGTACCAAGCGACAAGGGTGTGATCAGCATCGATGAGCAGGATATCACCCTGCTGCCCATGCATTCACGCGCCCGTTTAGGCATAGGTTATTTGCCGCAAGAGTCTTCTATTTTCCGTAAATTAACCGTCTATCAGAACCTGATGGCTATTTTGGAAACCCGTAAGGACCTGGATAAAAGCGGCCGTGAAAGCGAGCTCGAAGGTCTGCTGGACGAATTTAATATTCAGCATATTCGTGAGTCATTAGGCATGGCCCTGTCCGGCGGCGAACGCCGTCGTGTGGAGATTGCCCGCGCCCTCGCCGCTAACCCGAAATTTATTCTGCTCGACGAACCTTTTGCTGGTGTTGACCCTATTTCGGTGCTAGATATTAAGAAAATCATTGAACACCTCCGCAACCGTGGTATTGGCGTTCTTATTACCGATCACAATGTGCGCGAAACATTAGATGTATGTGAAACTGCCTATATCGTCTCCCATGGCGAGCTAATCGCATCAGGAACTCCCCAACAGGTATTAGCAGATCAAACAGTACGCGATGTGTATTTAGGTGAGCAGTTTAGACTTTAATCACAAAAGGATTGTTAGAGTACATGAGGCAATCATTACAGCTGCGTCTAGGCCAGCAATTAACAATGACCCCACAATTGCAGCAGGCTATCCGCCTGTTGCAGCTCAGTACTTTGGATCTCCAACAAGAAATTCAAGAAGCGCTTGATGCCAACCCCTTGCTCGAAATCGAAGAAGAGCATTACGGCGATAGTGACCTGCCACGCGATAAAAATTCGGCGGCCGACAGCGATAGCGACATTCAAAGCAATAACAGCACAAGCAATCAGGACGAAGTTGAAAGCAGCGACGCCCTTAACAATGACTCGATCAGCGATGAGCTGCCCATGGATGTATCCTGGGACGAGTACATCAGTGCCGCCCCGGTTGCATCTGGGCCCATGCCCGATGACGAGTCTATTTACCAAGGCGAAACCACAGAAACCTTGCACGATTACCTGATGTGGCAATTACGCCTCACCCCGTTTAGCGCCATAGATGAAGCCATTGCTACCGCGATTATCGAAGCCATCGACGACAACGGCTTACTTACCGTTAGCACCGAGGACTTGCTCGAAAGCATCAACCATGATGAGCTGGAAGAAGAGATTGAACTCGACGAAATAGAGGCCGTTCTTAAGCGAGTTCAAATGTTTGATCCCATTGGTATTGGCGCCCGCTCACTACAAGAGTGCTTGTTGATCCAGCTCAAGCAATTTTCGCCTCAAACCCCTTGGCTTAACGAGACGAAAGAGGTAGTTTGTAATTATATTGATTTGCTTGGTAACCGTGACTACCGCACCTTAATGAAAAAGACTAAGCTTAAAGAAGCCCAGTTGAAAGAGGTGATGACACTGATACACAGCCTGAATCCCAAGCCCGCCGCGACCATAGTGCGCGAAGAGTCGGAGTATGTGATCCCGGATGTATCGGTGAAGAAGGTCAAGGGTCGCTGGAAGGTGGAATTAAACCCCGACAGCATGCCGAAGATACGTGTCAACGATCACTACGCATCCCTGGGTCGCAACTGCAAATCACAAAGTGACAGCCAATTTATTCGCTCTCACTTGCAAGAGGCAAAATGGTTTATAAAGAGCCTGGAGCAACGCAATGACACCTTACTTAAAGTAACTAATTGCATTGTTCAGCAACAACAGGCATTCTTTGAACATGGCGAAGAAGCAATGAAGCCAATGGTCCTTAACGACGTTGCAGAAATGGTGGAAATGCACGAGTCAACAATCTCTCGTGTTACCACACAAAAATACATGCACACGCCACGTGGGATCTTTGAGTTAAAGTACTTTTTCTCCAGCCATGTGAATACCGAGAATGGAGGTGAATGCTCATCCACAGCGATTAGAGCATTGATCAAAAAGCTAGTAGCCGCGGAAAATCCTGTAAAACCGTTAAGCGATAGCAAGATTACCGACATACTAGCAGAGCAAGGAATCAAAGTGGCTCGACGAACGATTGCAAAATATCGTGAATCGTTGGCCATACCACCGTCAAATCAACGTAAAAGCTTGATATAGACGTTAGACAAGAAGGAAAATGCTTATGCAATTAAATCTTACCGGTCGTCATGTAGAAATCACAGACTCTCTTCGCAACTATGTAAATAGTAAATTTGCCAAATTAGAGCGTCACTTTGACCACATTAATAATGTGCATGTTATTCTTGATATCGAGAAACTCACACAAAAAGCAGAAGCAACACTTCATGTAAACGGCGGCGAACTGTTTGCCACCGCAGAGCATCAGGATATGTACGCGGCGATCGATGGCTTAATTGACAAATTAGACCGCCAGGTAATCAAACATAAAGAGAAATTGTCTCGTCATTAAAATGAGCTTAGATTTACTTTTTTCCAAGGACTGCAGCAAGGCTGCGGTCCTTTTTAATAGCAAAAAAAGAATGTTGGAATACCTCTCTCAGGTAGCACACCAACATATCCCCCACCTCAGTGAGCAAGCTATACTGGATTCCCTTCTGGCTCGTGAAAAGCTTGGCAGCACTGGCATAGGGAAAGGGGTTGCCATTCCACACGGTCGCCTTGAAGGCATAGAGAATACCCTGGCCATTATCGTCACCAACCGTGAAGCCATCAATTTTGACGCCATCGACAATCGCCCCGTTGATATTTTTGTGGCGCTGCTTGTACCAGGCGATCAATGCGATCAACATCTCAAGACCTTGGCGAAAATTGCTGATAAACTTAAAGATAAACAATTCTGTAAGCAGCTAAGATCGGTCACCAGTGACCAGGAACTGTACCAGTTAATGGTTGCCTAGGGCACCACATGGGAAGTTCGATTGAAAAATTCGACTGAAAAGTGCGACTGAGAAGTTCGATTGATAAGTTCGAGTGTTTAACTTTAATGCCAGCATATGGCTCGGCAAGGGGTGGATAAATGGATTTGATTATTGTCAGTGGGCGCTCCGGTTCCGGTAAATCCGTCGCCCTGCATGTACTTGAAGATCTCGGCTACTATTGTGTCGATAATATCCCGGTCAACCTATTGCCCGCCCTGGTGCGCAGCGTTTCCGACAATTACGATAAAATTGCCGTCAGCATAGACGTTCGTAACCTTCCCAAAGAAGAACAAGAATTCAGCGATATCTTAGGTTACCTACCAGAATTTTCACAACCGACACTGTTTTACCTCGACAGTGACGAGCAGACCCTGATCAAACGCTTTTCAGAAACCCGACGCCTGCACCCGCTGTCGATGCAAAACCTGCCTCTAGACTTGGCCATCCGCGAAGAAAAACAACTACTGGATGTGTTGATCACTCACGCCAACTTTATCATTGATACCAGTGAGTTAAGTGTTCACCAGTTGGCCGAGATGATACGAGAAAAGGTACTAGGTAAAAAAGATAAGCAACTGCTTATCACCTTTGAATCCTTCGGTTTTAAACACGGCATCCCAAAAAATGCCGACTATGTGTTCGATGCCCGCTTTTTACCTAACCCACATTGGGAGCCGGAACTTAAGCCCTTAACCGGCCTAGATCAACCGGTCAAAGACTACCTTGCCAGCCATAGCATAGTGCAAAAATTTACCTGGCAAATTCAAACCTTCGTGCAAACCTGGTTACCTCATTTAGAGCGTAATAACCGCAGCTATCTGACCATAGCCATAGGCTGTACCGGTGGCCAGCACCGCTCTGTGTATCTGGCGCAAACTTTGGGCGAGCGCTTTATGGACTCTCACCCTAACGTGAAAATCCGCCATCGCGAGCAGGAGGGCTAGACTTGATGGAAGCCACCTTTGTTATTCAAAACAAGCTGGGGTTGCACGCCCGTGCCGCCTCACAGCTGGCACAATTGGCAATGAACTTTGATGCCAAGATCACCCTGTATCAGGGTGAGAAAAGCGCCGAGGCCGACAGCGTCCTCGCCTTACTCTTGCTCGAAAGCGGCCAAGGCAAGGAAGTCAAAGTGGTGTGCGAGGGCAACGACGAAGAAGGTGCTCTGGCTGCCATTGGGCAGTTAATCGCAGAAAAGTTTCACGAACAAGAATAGCTCCCTCATTTACCTTTGGTATCTTAGTCTGAGTTAAGGTAAACTTACTAAGCGCTTGTAAGTGCTCGCTTATCGGTGCGTTTCTTCCATTTTTATCGACAAGGGAAGCCTATGCCTGAAGCCTATGAACAAGAAAATCCGCTGCAACCACTTCAAGAGATCACTGAAGCACTCAATAGCGGCCAATTTGTTCATGTACGTCGGCTTCTAGCAAAAACAGCGCCCTGTGACACCGCCCTTTTACTCGAATCATCGCCGCATAAAACCCGTTCCAAGCTTTGGGCCTTAGTCGACCCCGACGTTCAGGGTGACGTGCTCGAAGAGCTGTCTGAAGACGTGCGTCTTAGCATTATTGCGCGCATGGAGCCGGAGCACATTGCCGCGGCGACCGAAGATATGGACGACGATGATCTCGGTGAAGTACTGCGAAGCCTGCCGGAGCCCGTTTATAAAGACGTAATCGAGGCGATGGACAGCCAAGATCGAGACAGGGCAACCACGGCGCTGTCTTATCAGGAGCGCTCGGCCGGGGCCTTGATGAACACGGATACCGTGACCATACGCCCGGACGTATCCATCGATGTGGTGTTGCGTTACCTGCGCCTAAAAGGCGAATTACCAGAGGGCACGGATGAGCTCTACGTGGTCGATAAAGACAACTGCTTTTTGGGCTCACTGCCACTTACCGCCTTGTTAACCAATATGCCCGACGCCATAGTGCGCGAGGTAATGGACGAGGAATGCGAAGTCATTCCCATTAGCATGGACGAGTCGGAAGTGGCTCAACTGTTCGAACGTCATAACTGGATCTCAGCCCCGGTAGTGGATGATCAAGCCCATCTGCTCGGTCGTATTACCATCGATGATATCGTTGATGTTATCCGTGAAAGTGCCGAGCACAGCATGTTAAGCCTGGCCGGTCTTGATGATGAAGAAGATACCTTTGCGCCGGTTGTGAAAAGTACCAAGCGACGCTCTATCTGGCTGGGTGTAAACCTGCTTACCGCCATGTTGGCGGCCTTTGTCGCAAGTTTCTTCGAAACCACCCTGGGTATTTTACCCTTCTTAGCCGTGCTTAACGGCATAGTGCCGTCCATGGGTGGCGTTGCCGGCTCGCAGACCCTGACTCTGGTTATTCGTGGTATGGCCCTAGGCCATGTCAATGAGACCAACCAAAAATTCCTACTGACCAAGGAGCTGGCCATCGGTGCCTTAAACGGCGTGTTGTGGGCGATACTCATAGGCAGTGCCATAGCCTTGTGGAAATGGGATATCACCATAGGTCTGGTGATTGCCTTTGCCATGTTTATGAACCTGCTGGCCGCCGGTATCGCCGGTGCGGTGGTCCCGCTTATTCTCAAGCGCATGAATATCGACCCAGCCCTGGCGGGTAATGTGGTATTAACTACGGTCACGGATATAGTCGGTATATTCGCCTTCCTCGGCACCGCGACCTGGTTCTTGATCTAGCCAAACGAGCCGTATCACAAAGACAAGGCCCAGATTTATCTGGGCTTTTTCGTATTCTCTCAAAGCTCATTATTACGCAGCTCGGGAATATCCGTCAGGTATTGCACAAACTCCACCTCAAAACCCGCCGGATCTAGAAAGTAAACATTGCGACGATAGGGGTTATCCATCCCGTCTTTGGCAATAGCAAAGCCCGCCTGCTGCAAGCGCTCTATCACCCCATCGATATCCTGAGTGACATAGGCGAAATGCGCCAAGCCGGGTTGATGCCCTTCCAGATCACGATTAACCCCCTCGCCGTTATCGCTCAGGGCAATGTAGTGGTAGTCATCGCCAAAGTGCAGCCAATTGCGCGGTTTACCGGACCAGGTACCTTCTCCCTTGCTGCGTACCTGCCAGTGCGGGAAGGCGGCGCGATAAAAACGCAGCGACTCATTGATATCCGTGACCACTAAATTTACATGCTCTAAGTACATAGCTCTCTCCTAATTTGGTTTTCATTTTTTAACTTAGGAAAGACTTTAAAACCTCAACTTAAGTTAAGGTAAAGCGCAAAATGAAAAAAAGCGCCCATAAGGCGCTTTAAAATTATTCGAGAAATAGATGCTTGAGTTACTCGCCGGCTATCTGCATTTGCTCAATAAGCACTGAGCCGGTAAGCACACCACCGCGCGGGTCGATGTCACCACCTATGCCGACTATGCCCTTAAACATGTCTTTCAGGTTACCGGCTATGGTAATTTCACTCACCGGATACTGAATTTCGCCGTTTTCAACCCAGAATCCGGCGGCACCGCGGGAGTAATCACCGGTCACTGTATTAACGCCCTGGCCCATCAGCTCGGTCACCAATAAACCACGACCCATCTGCTTCAGCAGCGCCTTTAAATCCTGGTGCGTTTGTTCCACCAGCCAGTTATGAATGCCACCGGCGTGACCGGTTGCCGTCATACCCATTTTGCGGGCCGCATAGCTGGCCAGAAGATAGGTTTTTAGCTCACCGCCGTGAATAATTTCACGGTCCTGAGTTTTTACCCCTTCTGAATCAAAGGGTGACGAGGCAAAGCCTTTAAGCAAGTGCGGGCGCTCACTAATATTAACTATATCGCTGAACACCTTAGTATTTAGGCTATCAAGCAAGAAGCTGGATTTGCGATACAGGGCGCCACCACCAATGGCTCCTACCAGGTGGCCAAACAAGGAGTTAGCCACATCGGCACGGAAAATCACCGGTACCTTCATGGTGCCCAGCTTTTGGCTATTTAATCGCGCCAGGGTTTCGCTGGCCGCTTCCAGGCCCACTTCGCTGGCCGCCTTTAAACCGCTTTGTTCACGAGCTATGGTGTAGGCCGAGTCGCGTTGCATTTGCTCCCCTTCCTGACCTATCACCATGGTGCTTATGCTATGGCGGGTACGGGGGAAACCAGCCAGCATGCCATGGCTGTTACCATATACGCGCAGGCCCTGATGGCTGCTAAAACTGGCGCCATCGGAATTCACTATGCGCGGGTCGAAGTTTAGCGCCGCGTGCTCCGCTTCCTGACAAATTTCAATGCCTTGTTCCGGCGTTACCTGCCAAGGATGATAAAGGTCCAGATCCGGCGGGCTCATTTCTAACAATTCGGCATCGGCCAAACCATTGCAAGGGTCTTCCGAGGTGTATTTGGCAATTTCAATGGCCTTTTCCACCACGGAACGCAAGGCTTGTGGACTTAGGTCTGCGGTCGATGCCGAGCCCTTTTTATTACCCACATAAACACTCACACCTAAGCCACCATCTTGGTTAAATTCGATGGTTTCTACTTCGCCCAAACGGGTGCTCACCGACAAGCCGCTGGTACTCGACATCGCCGCTTCGGCCGCCGTGGCGCCGAGCTTTTTGGCCTGCTCTAAGACTTCACTGACGGCCTCTTTTACTTCGTCGATTTGCTGGTAAATCGCCGCAGATTCGTTTTCTTGCATAATTCGTTTCGCTCTTGAATCTAATGACCCTAGCCTACCACAAAGCCTCACACTAATTTAGCGTCAGTTACGCTTTGTTATTTGTTTCTGCCTTACAGGCGGTGCTGCCGCGATTTTATCTGTGCAATTTTCCGACCACTTACCCAAACGAATTGGTATAATAACGACAAAGTGCATTATTCGAGACCAGTATGGCCAAAAAACCGCAACCCGAAGAAGAGATTATTTACGTATCTAAAAGCGAGCTTAAGCGCGATGCCATGGAATACCATGAGCTAGGCATAGAGATTGCCAACCTGTCTAAAAAGCAACGCGAGAAGCTTCCACTTAGTCCCGACTTGGAAGCGGCGATGGACCTGGCCGATCGTTTAAAGGATAAAAAGGACGCCTACCGTCGACACTTAAACTATATTGCCAAAACCCTTCGCAGCACCACCAATGTCGAAGACATTCACCAGGCAATGGCTATTATCACCAATAAGAACAACCAGAAAGACGTGATCATCAATCATATCGAGCAAACTCGTGATGATCTAATCGCCCAGGGCGACGCCGGTCTTAATCCCTTGCTGGAGACCTACCCGCAACTGGAACGCCAACGTATGCGCCAGCTTATTCGCCAGGCGGCGAAAGAGGTTAAGCAGGAAAAACCGGGCAAGGCCTTCAAAGAGCTATTTCAGATCCTTAAAGATCTGATGCTTTAGAGCCGACCTCTTAAAACGCAAAAAGGCAGCCATGGCTGCCTTTTTTCGTTGTTTACCTACCTTAGGCGGTACCGCCCACGGTAAGCTGGTCAATTTTCAGCGACGGCTGACCCACGCCAACCGGTACACTTTGACCGTCCTTACCACACACGCCCACGCCCTTATCCAGCTCAAGGTCGTTGCCGACCATGGAGATTTGCTTCATTACCTCAGGGCCGTTACCTATCAGGGTCGCGCCCTTAATCGGCGTGGTGATCTTACCGTTTTCGATCAAATAGGCCTCGGAAGCCGAGAACACAAACTTACCCGAGGTAATGTCTACCTGACCGCCGCCGAAGTTAGGCGCATAGATGCCCTTATCGACCGAGGAGATAATATCCGCCTGTGAATGTTCACCGGCCAACATATAGGTGTTGGTCATGCGCGGCATAGGCAGATGAGCATAAGACTCACGACGACCATTACCGGTAGGTGCCACCCCCATCAGCTTGGCGTTATGCTTATCCTGCATATAGCCCTTAAGGATGCCGTTCTCAATCAGCACGTTATAACCGGCAGGCGTACCTTCATCATCGATATTTAATGAACCACGACGAGCGGCCATGGTGCCGTCATCAACCACGGTACAAAGCTCGGAGGCCACCTGTTGACCTACCTTACCGCTAAAGGCCGATGCCCCTTTACGGTTGAAGTCACCTTCCAGGCCATGACCTACCGCTTCATGCAGTAGCACGCCCGGCCAACCTGCGCCCAATACCACTGGCATGGTGCCCGCCGGAGCATCTATGGCTTCAAGGTTTACTCGCGCCATGCGCACCGCATCCTCGGCGTAGTGCATCCAACGCGGCTTACCTTCGACCAACTCTTTAAAGTAGTGAAAATCTGTGCGACCGCCGCCGCCGGCACCGCCGCGCTCACGGCGGTCGCCCTTGGTCAGCAATACGGAGCAATTCAAGCGCACCAGTGGGCGAATATCCGTAGCAAAGGTACCATCACTGGCGGCAATCAAAACCTCTTCATAAACCGCCGACATGGAGCTGACCACCTGCTCAACCTCTGGAGCCAATTGACGGATATAGTCTTCCACTTCATGCAGCAGGGCCACCTTGTCCGCGTCCTTCATGCTTTGAATGGGCTGCATGGGCTCAAACTGGCGCTTTACATCCTGCTCGCTAAAGACTTGTACCTTGCCATCCTGACCGGCATCGGCAATGCTGCGCGCGGCCATGGCGGCATTATTAATGGCCTCAAGATTGATAGCATCGGAATAGGAAAAGCCGGTTTTCTCGCCGCTGATGGCGCGCACGCCAACACCACGCTCAATGTTGTAGCTGCCTTCTTTTACCAGGCCATCTTCCAATACCCAGGACTCGTTATAGCTGGACTGGAAATACAGGTCGGCATAATCCACCTTGTGCTGGTGAATATAGGCCAGGGCTTTGGCGAGATCATCACGGTCAATATGACTCTGGGTTAAGAGATTGTGCTCTACTTGGCTCATAAAATTACTTTTCTCGCTTGGCGGTGAGCGGCCATCGGCATGCGCTCACGGCATTGATTTAATTCGTTGCTGTCGAGGGCGGCGCTTATCCACCCTTGGCCATGATCTAGCTCGGCGAGGATCTCGCCCCAGGGCGACACTATCACACTGTGACCATAGGTTTCGCGGCCATTATCATGGCTTAGCTCGGTGCCATTACGGCCATATAAACCGGCGGCCACCACATAGGCCTGGCTTTCGATGGCGCGGGCCCGCAGCAGGGTATGCCAGTGGGCACGCCCGGTGGGCACGGTAAAGGCACTGGGAACAAGCAGCACATCGGCGCCTTGTTGCACTTGCGCCCGATATAATTCACTAAAGCGCATATCATAACACACACTGAGTCCCAGCCGGGCAAAAGGCGTGTCGGCCACGACGACTTGCTCGCCAGGCTGGGTATGCTTGGACTCGCGATAATTCCCCGTGCTGTCGGCAACGGTCACATCGAAAAGGTGAATTTTATTGTACTGGGCGCGCTCGACGCCTTGGTTGTCGATAAGCAAGGAAGCGGCATAATAGCGACCGCTGGCGCTCATCACGGGCAAGGTACCGGCGGCCAGCCAAATATTTTCCTTCCGGCATAGCTGTGCCAGACGTTGACGCCAGGCTTGATGCTGCTCGGCAACGGCCAGCACCTGCTCGCTTTGTTTGGCAAAGCACAGCCAACTCTCAGGTAAGCACACCAGAGCGGGACGCTGCGGCGGCAGTTCGGCTATCAAGGCCTGTACCGCGGCAAAGTTCACTTCCGGGTCGCTTTGAGCACACACTTGCAAGGCATGAATAATCACTGTGGTTGTGGCTCCAGATCGCCCTCTTCTGGCGGTTCATTTTGCGCCGCCTGAGGCAAGGTCACTTCACGACTCTTACGGTCAAGCTCAATCACCTCAGGATCGCTCATGGGGCCACTGATTTTAAACTTAATCTCGGAGATCACCCGCGCCGAGTGGATCACCTTATCCAGAGCTAAAGCTGCTAGGCCCGTTACCGGGTTAACCATCCAGGCCACAATCACCGGCAGGCTGGAGGTTACCTGCGGCGCCACCGACAAATCGTAATTAAGAGTCTGGTTATTCAGATCCGCATACCCTTGAATACTTAAATCTGCCGGCACACCATCCATTTTCGTGTCCTTGGTATAGGCAATACCGCTGGCCAGCTGCATGCTGCCTTCCATGCTGTTGTAGAAAAAGCCCTTGGCGAAAACATCGCGAAAATCCAGTTTCAGTTTACGCACCAGTGAGTCCAAGCTCAGCAATGAAAATACCCGGGCACCGCCGTCGCTGATCTCGCTTAAATGTCCTTCCCCTAGACGCCATTCGATATTGCCACCCAAACTGGCGATATCGAAATCATAGGGCGCTGCTCGCCAATGCAAGGCGAAATCCATGCTGGCGTTAGAGTCCTGGAGCGTTGAAGTAATATCGAATTCATCGAACAGCTCGCCGATATCATCACTGTTAAACTCTCCTTGCAGCGCCGTTTGCCCGTCTCGCCAGATACCATCGGCACGTAAGGTATGCTCGCCCTTATCGACTAGGATATTTTTAATATTAAGTTGCTGGCCATCCCCTTCAAAAGCCATGCTTACCTTATCCAGCTGGTATTGATTGAGGCGACAGTCGTCGCAGTCAAAGCGCACCGCCGGTAGACGGGCTAGCCAGCTAAGGTCTTCCTCAGGCAGCTCAAGCGCTTGCTCGGCCAATGCATTTTCCAGCTCGTTCTGGGGCTTTTGTTCCGTAGGCACATTGGCTCGTAAGTAATCGGCTTGAATATGAATATCGCGCTGTTGCTCCCCCGTAGGGATATCAACACGCGCTCTTAATTCTTTGGCGTTCAGCTTTAAATCCATGGCTCCTGGCGTTGGAGTCAGAGTAAATTCCAGCTCGTTGAAAGGCACTGGGCCCAACTGCGCCTGGCCTATCTGCCCAACTACCTTATTGAATTTGGGCATTACCGAGTTGCCGTTCGCAGGGCGACTCGAAACATTGATAATATTGTCGATAACAGGTTGCCAGGCCAACACATCCGCCTTAGGCAGGTTTACCGTAACATCAAAGCCCTGCTGATTCAGGCCAAGGTTTTGCTCACCGACTATCAGGTGAGCGCTACTCATCTGCCCACTGCCATTATCTAAGATGCCATTGAAATACAGCTGACCATCGAGCTCAGCCATAATTAAGTTAGAAATATCATCGCCTTGGATCAGCGCATTAAGGGGTAAGACCTCTTGCGCCTGTTTGTTATAGGGTGCCGGTAGGCTGCTGGTGATGCCGATAAGATCGCTTTGTACATGAGCCTCATAATTAAAGCCTTGCGCCCCGAATTTCAGTTGAAGCTGAGCATTCAGCGGCGTTTTTCCTTGCAACTGAGGCGCCAGCAAGCCATTTAGGTGCTGCTCTAGCTTGGCAGTATCCGCCTCCAGGCTCAGCTCAATATTGGTGTTATAGCTGTCACCTTCCTGCGCCCCTAACAGGCTGATGGTGAGCGGCATGCCCTGCCAACTGGCACTGGCCTCTTTAATCTCAATGTGATCATTGGCAAAGCTCAAACGACCACGTAAGTCTTCGAGGTTTAAACCGGGCTGAGCCAGATACACAGGGTTGCCGGCAAATTCCACATCGCCCTTTGCCAGCACACCACCGTCCTTAAGGTCGATTTGCAGCTGTAACTGTCCGGCAATACTGCCCTTTGCCTGAATCACATCAAATACGGTCGCCAGTGGCTTAGCCAATGGCGTATCGGCAAAAAACGGCTGTAATTCTGGGGCGTCGACCTGCTCGTCAATATCGATAAACAGGGTATCCGCATTGAGCAAGTCTTCCAGGTAGACATGCACGCTGCTGTCCAGGCTTAAATTTAATAACTCCCCTTCCCGGCTGTAGATATCCATGCGCTGATTATCAAAGTTCAGGCTCACTCCTATCTCGTCAAGGGCTGGCCACTGGGGGGCGAAGGCGAATTTGGCGTTGTCGACTTCGGCCTTAACAACAAAGCGGCCCTGATTTTCTGTGTAGGGAAACTCGGCAATCGGCCCCTGCATCAGCACCTGAGCAAAGCGCATGTCACCGCCCTTAATGGCGCCATTGAGGTAGTCGATCAAATTTTTGTGCATATAGGGCACGGGAAAATAAGCCCCGGCGCTGGCGGCGCTGCCACCGCTGATCTCAGCATAGAGGTCAAGATTAGGCTGAGCCTCTAGGTGCAAGGCAAATTCGCTCACCAGTTGCAGGTCGTCATTGTTTAAGCGCACATTATCGCTTTCAATCGACCAATAATCGCCATGGTTATAAAAGGCAATTTCCGCCACCAGTTGTTGATAGGCCAGCGGCTGACTAAAGGTGTCGCCGGTAAGCAGGTGATTATCACTCCCCTGTACGCTTAGCAGGCCTTTTTCATTGGTAATATGCGCTGTGGCACTGAGGTCTTGCGCCCCAGGAATACCATAAATGCCGGACCAGCCGAGATGCTCGGCGGCAAACCATAAGCGCCATTTATCGGCGTTTTGCCAATGGAAATAACCTTCATTGATAAAGCCTTGCGGCTGAATGGAAAGCAAGCCTTGTAGGGCCTCGCCCTTGGCCAAACGAGCAAAGGTGGAGACCATGGAGATATCCAAATCCTGCACCCAGACCTGTTGCTCATCGCTAAACAAGGCATCGAAAATCAGCGGTGACCATTGGAACTGCTCGTCGCTAAGCTGCAGTCCGGATGTACGCACTCGCCAGCCCTTGGCTTGCGGGTGAATTCGTACCATGCCTTGCTGCAATTCAAGGTATTCATCCTGCTCGCCATTACGCCAGGATAACTTGCTCGGATGGGTTAACAGCTGCACATCGGTCAGGCGCCCACCGGCAAAATGCAACCAAGACTCAATGTTTAAATCCGACTGCAGCTCTTTAAGTTCGGGGTGCAGATAGTCGTTTAACCAGCCGGAAACATCCAGACCTTGAGCCTGCACATAAAGATCCCCATACACCCCGGCCAGGGTTTCACCGGATAGCTTAAGCCGTGCTTCCAAAGAGTTCTGTTCAATGCCGGGCAGGCTTACCTGCCCCTCGGCATAATGCCCGTCGATGCGGTTTTCCCACACCAAATTTTCTAACAAGATTCTATGATTACGATTATCCAGGCTGATGATATTAAGCTCGCTCTCCTCTATGGCAAAATGCCCTGAGGCGCCGAGGAAGAGGCTCTCGATCAGCGCTTGCTGCTGTGAGTTATTATTGCTTTGCTGATTGGCAAACAGTTGCCGAGCGTCAATTTTGGCCTTAAAGCCATTAAGCACAAAATAGTTAGAGCGTAACTGTCTGTGCAGCAGGGATTGCCACAAATTGATATGGAGGCGGGTTTGCGCCACGCTGACGCTGATGGGGGCTTGGGCGTTATCGGCAAAGCCCACTTCGTTAACCACCAGGGCCGGGCCATTGCCCTGCCAACTGGCACTAAGCGAACCTATGGAGATATCGGCATTCAGCTGCTCGCCAAGAAACTGCTCGACCTCGACACGGTAATCGTTGGCATAAGGCAAGCTGTATTTTAGCAACGACACAAGCACGGCCAACAGCACTAAAATTATGGCGCTGAGTTGCCAAATTTTTGTGACGCAAAAAAAGCAAACCGACCTGGCGTTCACTACATCATCACCACATCGAACTGCTCTTGGCTATACAGGTTTTCGGTTTGAATAATCACTTGTTTACCAATAAAGAGTTCTAGCTCGGCAAGATTGTGATATTCATCGTTTATCAGCGCTTCACTGACGGCCGCTGAGGCGTACACCATAAATTTGTCGGCATCATAGGCGCGGTTGACGCGCACAATCTCACGGAGGATTTCATAACAGACGGTTTCCACCGTTTTCAACGAGCCCCGACCGGCACAGGATGGACACACACCGCAGAGAATATGCTCCAGGCTTTCCCGGGTGCGTTTGCGGGTCATTTCCACCAGCCCCAGTGCCGATAAGCCATTGATATTGGCCTTGGCTCTATCCTTAGACAACGCCTGCTCTAAAGAGTGCAATACCCGCCTTTTGTGCTCATCGGAGATCATATCGATAAAGTCGATAATTATGATGCCGCCCAGATTACGCAGTCGCAACTGACGCGCAATGGCACTGGTGGCTTCGATATTGGTGTTGAAGATCGTTTCTTCTAGATTGCGATGACCAACAAAGGCGCCGGTATTCACATCCACCGTGGTCATGGCCTCGGTCTGATCGATAATAAGATATCCGCCGGACTTCAGCTCTACCTTGCGGTGCAGTGCCTTTTGAATCTCGTTTTCGACATCAAAAAGATCAAAAATGGGGCGCTCACCGGGGTAGTATTCCAGCACTTTATGAAGGTGCGGCACAAACTCTTCGGTAAAGCTCACCAGCTCCTGATAAGTCAGCTTGGAGTCGACACGAATGCGCTCCATATCCTCGCCAACGTAATCACGCAGGGTACGAAACGCCAGCTTTAAGTCTTCGTGCAATATGCTTTCTTTACGCGTCTTTTTACGCTTATCGACTATTTTCAACCACAGCTTTTTAAGGAATTCGGCATCATGCTTAAGCTCGTGCTCGCTCGCCCCTTCGGCGGCGGTGCGCACAATAAAGCCACCGTTTTCATCATTATACTGAGCCACTATGTCTTTTAAACGCTGGCGCTCCTCATCGCTTTCGATGCGTTGGCTGACGCCCACGTGTGTGGCGTCCGGCATAAACACCAGATAACGTGAAGGAATGGTGATGTCCGTGGTTAATCGGGCACCCTTGGTGCCGATAGGGTCTTTAACCACCTGCACCATAATATGCTGGCCCTGACGCACCAACTCGCGAATATCCTGCACCTTTTTCACCGGCTGCTCGTCGAGCCCGTCTTCAAAGGAGGCGCTGTTGACTATGTCGGAAGCGTGTAAAAATGCTGCTTTGTCTAGGCCGATATCGACGAAGGCTGCCTGCATACCGGGCAATACGCGACTCACCTTACCGAGATAAATATTACCGACGATACCGAGATTGCCGATGCGCTCAACCTGGATCTCTTGCAGCACGCCATTTTCTATTAAGGCGACGCGACTCTCACTGGGAGTCACATTGATAAGTAATTCTGAGCTCATGCTAAAATTCAGCTAGTAATTTTTGTGTCTCATACAAAGGTAACCCCATCACCGCAAAATAGCTACCGCTAAGGTGGGTGACAAAAGCGCCCGCACGCCCTTGAATGCCGTAGCCTCCGGCCTTGTCATAGGGTTCACCGCTGTGCCAGTAGGCGGCTATTTCCGCCTCGCTCAGGGTCTTGAAAGTGACCTGAGTGCTGACCACCACACTGCTTGTATGCTCTGTGTCTGCCAAAGCCACCGCGGTCAAAACCTCATGGCTGCGGCCACTGAGCAGCCGCATCATGGCAGCAAAATCATCAAAATCATGGGGCTTACCCATGATTTGTTCGTCGCACACCACTACTGTGTCACTGCCAAGCACAGGACGGTCATGATAGCCCAGGGCAACGCCGGTCTCCGCCTTAAGACGAGCCAGACGCTCCACCAGCGCCAGAGCGCTTTCACCGGCCAAGGGACGTTCGTCCGCATCCACGGAAAACTGTTCAAATTCAACGCCCAGTTGCGCTAAAAGCTCGCGGCGCCGGGGCGACTGCGAAGCAAGATAAATTGGCTTCATGATTAACGGATCCGAAAATGACGGCGGTATTTACGCAGCAACAGGAACAACCAGGGCCAACAAATGGCACCGGTTAACACCGGCCACAGGTATTGCGGCGAAAAGTAGACATCCAAAAGAAAGTGATGGAGCCAGAACTGCAGCAGATGATGCAAGGCCAGGAACACGGCTACTAATAAGCCTTGCTGCCAAATGGAAAAATTACGCAGCTTTTGATAATTACTGGCGGTAATGTAAATGGTCACCGCATAAGTCAGCGAATGCACTCCAAGCGGAGAGCCGGTGGCCAAATCAATGATCAAGCCGGTTAGCCAGGCGGTGCCTATATTGACGCGATGCGGCAAGGCTAATGACCAATACATTAAGACCAAAAGCACCCAGTCGGGACGAAACGCTTCCATGGAAATCGGTAAGGGCATTAGCGCCATTACCAAGGAGAAAAAGACGCTTAAGATAATGAGCCCATATTGCTTACTCATCGATCTTTACCTCTTGCATCTGGGGTGTATCGGTTAACACCAGCAATAGTCGAATGCGGTCGAGCTGCGCCACCGGCTGCGCGTAGATTTGCGCAAAGGGGCGACCCTCATCACGATTGATATGGGTGACCACGGCAACCGGATAACCTTCGGGAAAACGCTCGCCAAGCCCAGAGCTTAATAACACATCACCGATACGAATATCCAAGCTATGAGGCACATGAGAAAGTTTAACACTGGAGATCTTACCCATGCCTTCAACCACTGTGCGCACATTGTTGCGCAGCACCCGCACCGGCGTGGCATGAGTGGTATCTGTCAGCAACAAGACGCGACTGGTACTGGCGCCGACCTGGATCACCTGGCCGACCACACCCAACTCATCTATTACCGCCAAGCCTTCACGCAGGCCATCCGAAGTTCCTTTATTGATCACCACCTGGTGACTGTAAGGATTCGAGTGCACGGATAAAACCTGGGCCACCAGCTTACCTTGCTGCTGCCTCGGGTTTGAGCCTAATAAAGCACGCAGCTTTTCGTTTTCCTGCACCAAAAAGGCATATTGCTGCAGCTGTTCACTTTGCAACAATTGCTTGTTTTTCAGGGCTTCGTTTTCTTTTAGCAGTTGATCGCGGGAGGTCAGATTTTTAGCGCTGGTCGAAAGCAGCTCATAGGGAAGATTGGCCAGGTATAACAAGGGGCTGACCAGGGTATTAAGCGAGGTACGTACTGCTGTGCCGCCACTGGTGTAGCGATCACCAAGAATAAGAATAACACTAAGCACAACTGCGATGGTTAATCGCAGTTGCATTGAAATAGTGCGACCAAATAATAAATTCATTAGTCGTAGCTAAATACGTCACCACCATGCATGTCGATCATTTCCAGGGCCTTACCGCCCCCACGCGCAACACAAGTAAGTGGGTCGTCGGCTACCACAACCGGAATACCGGTTTCTTCCATTAGTAAGCGATCCAAGTCTTTCAGTAGTGCGCCACCGCCGGTCAATACCATGCCGTGAGCAGAAATATCCGATGCCAACTCTGGCGGCGATTGCTCCAGCGCCACCATTACCGCACTTACTATGCCCATCAATGGCTCTTGCAAGGCTTCGAGGATCTCGTGTGAGTTCAGAGTAAATGAACGCGGTACACCTTCGGCCAAGTTACGGCCACGTACTTCCATTTCTCTTACTTCGTCGGTCTTAAATGCCGAGCCTATCTCGTGCTTGATCTGCTCCGCCGTGGCTTCACCGATCAGGCTACCGAAGTTACGACGTACGTAGTTGATAATGGCTTCATCAAACTTATCACCACCGATACGCACCGATGAAGAATACACCACACCGTTCAGTGAGATAATGGCCACTTCTGTGGTACCACCACCGATATCGACCACCATGGAACCCGTTGCTTCAGATACCGGCAGACCGGCACCAATGGCTGCCGCCATCGGCTCTTCGATAAGATACACCTCACGAGCACCAGCACCCATGGCCGACTCGCGAATGGCGCGCTTTTCAACCTGAGTGGCACCACAAGGCACACAAATTAGAACGCGTGGGCTTGGGCGCAAGAAATTGTTGTTGTGCACTTGCTTAATAAAGTGCTGCAGCATTTTTTCGGTAACATAAAAATCGGCAATAACACCGTCTTTCATAGGGCGAATGGCTTTAATGTTGCCCGGGGTACGACCCAGCATTTGCTTGGCTTCCGTCCCTACCGAAGCCACACTTTTAGGTCCACCAGCACGCTCTTGACGAATGGCTACTACTGAAGGCTCGTTAAGGACGATACCTTCTTCTTTAACGTAAATCAGGGTATTCGCTGTCCCCAAATCGATCGATAGATCGTTGGAGAAAAGACCACGGAGTTTCTTGAACATGGGACTGGTTGACCTTTGAAAATTCTTATTATCTGAAAGCTTGGGACACTTTACCAATGCAACTGCGTCGCGGCAACATAAAGCTTGCATTGGTCTCTAAAAAACAGCACATTGAGCGCCGTAAATGCAAAACTTTGATGACATCTGTCGACATACGCATAAAGTAGTACATTTAAAAACTTACCCGCGGCAAGCCTAGTATAACCCCTTATCTCGCCACCGCTGGCGCTCATTGTCCACCTCTGCGCTTAACAGTCGCTGACTCGGTGGGTAAAAGTACTGGATTCCAGCTTGAAGCTGGCTTTTACCCTAGTCGCAACGGATAATAACGCAGCGCCATCATTGCACATACTCACAGCAAATAAACACGGTTAACCATGAATCTGGTCGAAAATACAATCCCCGAATCTCCCCTGCAGCAAATCCAGGATGTGCTGCTAACCAAACACTGTGTGCGCTTGAGTATTAAACGTGACGATTTGCTGCACCCCATTATCCATGGCAACAAATGGCGCAAGTTAAAGTACAACCTGGTCGCCTTTGCCCAATCCGGTAAATCCGAGCTGCTGACCTTTGGTGGCGCCTTTTCCAACCACCTGTATGCCAGTGCCGCCGCCGGCAAAATATTCCGCATTGCAACGCGCGCTATAGTGCGCGGCCCGCAGCTGGATGAGCATAATCCGACGCTGCGTTTTGCCAAGGCCTGCGGTATGCAGTTGCATCCGGTTACCCGTATCGAGTATCGCCAGCGCAATAGCCCGGAGTACCTAGAGCAATTACAGCAGCGCTTTACCAAGGCTTTTATCCTTCCCGAAGGTGGCACCAATACCGCCGCCTTAAGGGGAGTCGAAGAACTGGCCCACAGCCTGCCGGAACATCAGTTCTTAGCGTGTGCCACCGGCAGTGGCGGCACCCTGGCGGGACTGCTATCCGGGCATACACAAACCCAGGTGTTGGGCATAGCTGTATTGAAAAATGCCGAATACCTAAAACTAGAAATCACACGGCTTCAGCCACAGCCCAACTGCGAATGGCGTCTGCTTTGTGACCATCATGACGGCGGCTATGGTCGCTTTAGCCCCGAACTATGGCGCTTTTGCCAATGGTTCGAACACACTCACAAGGTCCCACTGGAGCCCATCTACAGCGGCAAAATGATCTATGCCCTCTGGCAACTGATCGAACAGGGTTATTTCCCGGCGGCAGCCATATCATTGCCATCCATACCGGTGGCCTACAGGGTAAGGAAGGCCTTAGGTATCGCGGCCTTATTGGGGCAAGTTAAAGGCACTGAGTTGGTTAATGGTGCCGGTGAAGTAAAAGCCTTGCGCTCCTTGCACACCCAGTTGTTTTAGCACTTCGGCCTGTTGATGGCGCTCAATGCCGACCGCAAAAACCACTATCCCCAAGCGCTGTGCATTGGCGACATAAGATAAAACCCGACGCTGAATATGCCTGTCCGTATCCACATGGCTGATCAATTCACTGGCTAATTTAACGGCCTTAATCGGTACATTAAGGGTGTTTATGGCGTCGGTGGGCCACTTGCTTAGCTGGTCGACAATGATACCGCGCTGGCACGCTGTTGTGCTTTTTAAGCGCTTTGCTATCAGCCTGGGTTGCTTGGCCAGCAGCGCTGCCGGACACTCCAGGCACACCCTGGGGTGGGCTTCTAAAAACTCCCCTAACCGCCGCCATACATCATCATCAAGCCAGGAGCTGGGGTGAATATTTAAACTGATGTCGGCCTGCAGCTGCTCGCTCTTAAGCATGGTTTCAAGACGCTTCAGTACGGCAATATCAACGCTGCGCGCAGCACTTTCAGGCGTGCTGTGACTTAGTAAATATTCGGGAGAAATCAGCCCAAGCTGTGGATGGCGAATTCGCAGCAGGGTTTCGTGATGCATAATTTCCTCATTATATAAGTCGAATACAGGCTGGAAGAAACATACAAACTGCTCGTTATTAATGGCATCAACCAAAGAGCAGGACTTGGCGGCCAGCAGCATGGAGTGATTATGACTAAAGGGAATGCGGTAGCAATGCTTATGCTCACTCTGACACGCCAATGCCAATGCCGATTGGCACAGCTGATAGACCACCGCCTGATCGGCACCACTGCGATAGTTACACAGGCCGACTTTAACCTCATCGCGACGCAAATCAGGTAATAGGCTACGGCAACACTTAAGCGCCATGGCACTAAAGCTTTGCAAATGAGTTTCCAGCTGTTTATAGGCCACTTCTTTAACCGTAATGGCGAAGCAGCCGGAATTAAGAATTTTAACCGATACCCTTTGTTGATGCTGTAACTGCTCCTGCAACAGGGTCTCGAATAAGCTCACGACCCCGGATGCTACCGAGCTTAAGCGCTGGCAATAAACAATAGCAAAAACACTTTGATAAAGCTGGTTGACCCCCAGCATATTGGCACTGACCGGATGGGTATCCTGGTCTTCGTCCTCTTTTTTCTGCCCTCCGTAGCAGCTGAATGCCCGCGCCGCACGCCATTCGGTCCTGCGCAGCCACTGTACCGTGCGCCATAAAAAAATAAGCAACAAAACATTAATGGCAATAAACCAATGGCTATGCTGCTGCCACAAGGGCTGACTATAAACAGTGAGCGCCCCTGAGCTCAGGGCCAGATTAAATTGTACCGGCATCACAAAACTCCCCGTTTGCGCCTTACTTGATAAACCATAAGGCGCCAGAGCCGTGGAGAGCACCTGCTCGTTAACACTGCCCAATTGCTCAAGCCGCGTTTCCAGTTGTTGTATTTGCGATTGCCGCTCCTGCATCAAGCCCCACACCAAAATGGCGTTGATCAGCACCATCATCAGCGCGCCAAGCATGCAAGTTAAGCCAAGCTTTTGATACTTAGTGAAAATGGACAAATCCAAGGTCTATTAGTCATCTTTACTCATGACTAAAGTGTTGTCCATGTGCTGGGGAAGCTCAAGTGTGAGCCCATAAAAAAGCCCCGTATTACGGGGCCTTCAGAAGAAACTATCTAGATTTCAATAAGCTCAGTTAAGCAAGCTTATTTACCTTAGAACGGAATATCGTCATCGAAGTCGATTGGCGGTTCCATTGGGTTAGCAGCGCCGCCTTGAGGGGCATTTTGTGGCTTAGGAGCGAAACCGCCCTGTTGGCCACCCTGCTGGTTGCCATAACCACCGCCTTGTTGGCCACCTTGCTGGCCACCTTGTTGTGGAGCAGCTTGCTGCATGCCTTGGTTGCTCTGCGGTGCATAACCCTGCTGCTGTGATTGACCATAGCCACCACTTTGTTGACCGCCTTGCTGGCTGTGCGCCTGGCCGCCACCGAAGCCGCCCTGCTGCTGGCCACCTTGGTAACCGCCTTGACCGCCGCCTGGGTTTTCACCGCGACCGCCGAGCATCTGCATTTTACCGTCAAAACCGTCAACCACGATTTCCGTGGTGTACTTTTCCTGACCGCTTTGATCTGTCCATTTACGGGTTTGCAATTTACCTTCGATATAAACCTGCGAGCCTTTACGTAGATACTCACCGGCTACCTCGGCCAGCTTGCCGAACAACACCACGCGGTGCCACTCGGTACGCTCTTGCATCTGACCCGTGTTTTTATCCTTCCAGCTGTCGCTGGTCGCGATGCTAATGTTAGCAACGCCATTGCCGTTAGGCATGTAGCGAACTTCAGGGTCTTGACCCAGGTTGCCCACTAAAATCACTTTATTAATACCGCGCGCCATGGATATATGCTCCTACTTTTTACGCTGAGGCGACTAGCTGTTGCGCCGCCTGTAAATCAAATTTCTTCTCGTCTACCTTGAGGTAGCTACGGTTTTCATCACATACCACCGTGGCTTCAAGCACTCCCGGCAGCTCTACCAATTGCGCCGCTAATTGTTCTGCATCATGTTCGCTGCCTACTGCACTTAGCAAACTGATAATTTTACTGCGCGGCGGTACTCGCATTTTTACAGCAATGACAAACCATATTAACCCAACCAAGGCGGCAGCCGCAAACACCATCTCGGGGGTACCGCGCTGAGCCACAAATCCGCCAAGAATACCGCCCAAAAAGGCACCGATAAACTGGGATGATGAGAACACGCCCATGGCCGAGCCCTTCTGATTGGCTGGCGACAGACGTGATACTAGGGCCGGCATGGTCGCCTCTAGAAAGTTAAAGGCGATAAAATACAACATCATACACAAGGCTATCATGTAGACAGAGTTGGCTCCGAAAACCAAGCCCAGCATGCTGACAACCAGCATAATTATGGCCACCAAAAACAGGGGTTTTTCCTTTTGCTTAGCCACAGCCACTATCATCATAGGCACCATAAGCACAAAAGATAAAATAAATACCGGAATATACAATTGCCAATGCTGGGCCGCGGGTAAACCGTCGTTAATAAGCTGAGGTGGCAAGGAAACAAAAATGGTGGTCAGGGTCAGGTGCAAAAACAGCACCCCCAAATCCAAACGCGCCAGATCCGGGTGGCGCGCCAGTTTACCCACATCCCTCAGGGTCACAGTGGTTTCCCCCTTGGGAGCCCGATTAACCGCACTGGGTACCAGCCATACAACTATGGCCATTCCCACCAGCGCCAGAGCTGCCGTTAACCAAAAGATACCTGAGACGCCAAAGCTAGCCGCCACCATGGGGCCAAGCAACATGGCAATCGCAAAGCTCATGCCTATGCTCATGCCAATCACCGCCATCACCTTGGGACGCTGCTCGTCGCGGCTTAGATCCGCAGCCAAGGCCAACAAGGCACTGGCAATGGCGCCCATGCCCTGTAGTGCTCGACCTAGCGTCAGCATATACATGGACTCGGCCAAAGCGGCTATCACAGAGCCCAGGGTAAAGACGATTAATCCGGCGATAATAATACGTTTACGACCGAAACGGTCAGATAGCCAGCCCATGGGGATTTGCAGCAGCGCCTGAGTCAACCCGTAGGCACCAATGGCAAGTCCGATCCACAAGGGCGAAAAACCACTGAGATCCTGACCATAAATGGCCAGCACCGGCATCAACATAAAGAGGCCAAGCATACGAAAGGCAAACACGCTCGCCAACGACAGCGCGGCGCGCTTTTCAACACTGTTTAACTGGGATGCAGACATGACGGATTACTAATCGGCTGATAACAAATTCTATCTTGGCCGGCGATGATAGCATAATCGCCTGCCATTGGGACATGCCTAGCCGCGAATTTAGCCCTTGCCAAGATGCAAGCCATCGGCTCGGTTTAAGGACAAGAAAGCATCGCTAAGTAATGGCAAACTATGCGATACTTACAGGTTAATAAGCAGCTCGGGAAACAGGCGAAGAATGGATAATATCGAAGTTCGCGGTGCGCGCACCCATAACCTTAAAAACATCAATCTAACCATACCTCGGGATAAGTTGATCGTCATTACCGGATTATCGGGCTCGGGCAAATCGTCCCTCGCCTTCGACACCCTGTATGCCGAAGGACAAAGGCGTTATGTGGAATCCTTATCGGCCTACGCGCGCCAGTTTTTATCGCTGATGGAAAAGCCCGATGTAGATCATATTGAAGGCCTGTCGCCGGCTATTTCCATCGAGCAGAAGTCGACCTCCCATAACCCACGTTCAACCGTGGGCACCATCACCGAGATATACGATTACCTGCGTTTGCTGTTTGCCCGTGTCGGCGAGCCACGCTGTCCAACCCATCACCTGCCGTTGGCGGCGCAAACCATCAGCCAGATGGTGGATCACGTCCTAGCCCTGCCCGAGGGCAGCAAGCTGATGCTGCTGGCACCCGTGGTAAAAAACCGTAAGGGTGAGCATGTTAAGCTGCTCGAGCAACTGGCGGCACAAGGCTATATCCGCGCTCGCATCGATGGTGAAGTCTGTGACCTATCCGATCCTCCGCCGTTAGAGCTACATAAAAAGCACACCATAGAAGTGGTGGTTGACCGCTTAAAGGTGAAAGAAGGGCAGCAACAACGTTTAGCCGAGTCCTTCGAAACCGCGCTGGAGCTCTCCGGTGGCGTTGCTCAGGTGGCCGCCATGGATGATTCCCTCGAAGAAGAGCTGGTGTTCTCCGCCAACTTTGCCTGCCCAAGCTGTGGCTATGCCATGAGCGAACTTGAGCCAAGATTATTTTCCTTCAATAACCCGGCCGGTGCCTGTCAAACCTGTGATGGCCTGGGTGTACGCCAGTATTTCGACCCCCACCGCGTGGTTCATAACCCCGAGCTAAGCCTCGCCGGTGGTGCCATTAAGGGCTGGGACAAGCGCAGCTTCTACTATTTCCAAATGCTGCAATCTGTGGCCGAGCATTATCAATTTGATTTGGATACGCCCTTCCAAAATTTAAGTGATGAGGCCAAAAAGGTGGTACTGGAGGGTTCTGGCAAGGACAAGGTCGCCTTCCATTATCGTAACGACCGCGGCGATCTAATCACCCGCAATCATGAATTCGAGGGCGTGCTCAATAATATGCAGCGCCGCTACCATGAGACCGAGTCCAATTCGGTGCGTGAGGAGCTGGCCAAGTATCAAACCTCACAGGCTTGCCCCAGTTGTAGCGGCTCACGCTTACGTCAGGAAGCACGTAACGTCTTTATCGACGAGACTAACCTGCCTAAGGTGACCCTGATGAGCATAGGCCAGGCCTTCGACTATTTCGACAGCCTGGAATTCAGCGGCCAAAAAGCACAGATTGCCGATAAGATCCTTAAAGAAATTCGCGACCGCTTATCCTTCTTAGTCAATGTCGGCCTAAATTATTTATCCCTGGAGCGCAGTGCCGATACCCTCTCCGGGGGCGAAGCCCAGCGCATTCGTTTGGCCAGCCAGATAGGTGCCGGCCTGGTAGGGGTTATGTATGTGTTGGACGAGCCTTCTATCGGCTTGCACCAGCGCGATAACGACCGCCTGCTGCAAACCCTGACGCGCCTGCGCGACCTCGGCAATACCGTCTTGGTGGTGGAGCACGATGAAGACGCCATTCGCGCCGCTGACTACATTATCGATATCGGTCCGGGCGCCGGAGTTCATGGAGGCCACGTGGTGGCCGAAGGCTCGCGCGACGACATCATGAACAATCCGGACTCATTAACGGGCCAATACCTCAGCGGCGTCAAAGAAATCGCCGTGCCCAAGGAGCGCCACCCGACTAACGAGAAATGGCTAGAGCTGTTTGGCGCTACCGGCAATAACCTCAAGAATGTCGACTTGCGCATCCCATTCGGTTTAATGACCTGTATTACCGGTGTCTCCGGCTCGGGTAAGTCGACCCTGGTTAACGACACCTTGTTTAAGGTGGCACACACTGTACTCAACGGCGCCACCGCAGTTGAGCCGGCGCCGCATAAAGAAATCACTGGCCTGGATCATTTCGATAAGGTTATCGATATCGACCAAAGCCCTATCGGCCGTACGCCACGCTCAAACCCGGCCACCTATACGGGGATTTTCACCGCCATACGTGAACTTTTTGCCGGTACTCAGGAGTCACGCTCGCGTGGCTACAAGGTGGGTCGCTTTAGCTTTAACGTTAAGGGCGGACGCTGTGAGGCATGTCAGGGCGATGGCGTGATCAAGGTGGAAATGCACTTCCTGCCGGATGTGTATGTGCCTTGCGATGTGTGTCAGGGCAAGCGCTATAACCGCGAAACCTTGGAAGTCCTCTACAAGGGTAAAAACATTCATCAGGTGCTGGAAATGACGGTGGAAGACGCGCGCGAATTTTTCGATGCCATTCCTGCGATCAATCGTAAGCTGCAAACCCTGATGGATGTAGGCCTGTCCTATATTCGTCTGGGACAGGCGGCAACCACCTTATCCGGCGGTGAGGCGCAGCGTGTGAAACTGGCCCGAGAGCTGTCCAAGCGCGACACGGGTAAAACCCTGTATATCTTGGATGAGCCCACTACCGGCCTGCACTTCCATGATATTCAGCAACTGCTGACGGTATTGCACCGCCTGCGCGACCACGGCAATACCATAGTGGTGATTGAGCATAACCTGGATGTGATCAAAACCGCCGACTGGATTGTGGATTTAGGGCCGGAAGGCGGCAGCGGTGGCGGTGAAATTCTCGTCGCCGGTACCCCGGAAGAAGTAGCTGCGCATGAGCGCTCCCATACCGGGCACTATCTCAAGCCATTGTTGGCAAAATAAGCAATTAGGGGGTAAAGTCTGAATAAATAACGAAAATATTCAGGCTTATCATGACGGCCCCCTTATTACGCCTCAAAGCAAAAACAGCCCGAAATACGAGAAACCTTAAACTAGGCTTTAAAAAATTTTGGCAAGCCTTGACCCTGGCACAACGCCTGTACGCGGTCGCTTTGTTGCTCTCTCCCGTCAGTATCTGGCTGGCAACGGCATGCACAGTGGCGGCTTTAACCATTGAGTTCTGGCCGCGCTTTCTTCAGCTTTTTCACTCACTTCCCGGTAAAGCCATTCTCTTACTGTTTTACGGTACCATAGCCAATTTTGTGCTGGCGAATGCAGCTGGCACGGTAAATGAAGTCACCGGCGTGGCGGCAAGCCATTTCGACTATACCCATAACTTTGCTATCTTGCTGTACCTGCCCAGTTGGATGTTAGCGCTTTCGGTTATCGCCTTGCTTCTTCTCCAGCTGGTGCTTCCCCTTTACATCTTGGTATTACTCTTACTCAGACCTTTCCAGCGCTTTGGCTTGCACTTTTTGGACAGCACGAAACGACCCATTCAAACCGCCATCGCCCGCTTTGTTTTATGTGTTATTGTCACGGCCAACCTAGTGGTAACCTCAGGGGATTTCGACAATGCGGGTGATGTCATAGATCAGGTCAGTGCGAGCTTTGAAAAAGAGATGAGTAAGGAGCAAGAACCCAATGCAGAACAAACACAAGAGGCACCGGCGACCATGCACCTTGAAGCAAACATTGCCGAGCCGGGCAAGGATTCCGATAAGTGGATCAAAATCCTAGTTGCCCAGTTTGCCTACAATTGGGAGGCAGACAGCTTCTCGCGCTGCGCGAAAAGTAAAAACAGTAAGGTGGTTGAGCTCAATGATTATGAAATTGTTGAGCTCTTCGAGGATGAGCAAGCCGAGTATGGTGTTCGCTTTGAAACAAAACGGTGTGTGTCTCCGGCCTTTCCCGCCACAACCACCATCAACAGCCCCTAGCCCTCTTGCACGGCCTCGAGATGCTGGCTAAGTTGCGACTTTTCCTCTTCGCTTAAGGCTTGTGACGCCTTGTTTTCGAAGTTATAACGCACCATCACCGTCTTACCCTCGGCACAACACTGGTCATGCTGCCAGGCTTGTTGTTTGATCACAAAAGAGCTGGAACCGATGCGCTCGATCATGGTTTTCACTTCCACTTCCTGGCCATAGAAAAGCTCGCCCAAAAAGGTCACTTCCACCTTAGCAACAATCAAGCGCCATTGATGTGGATTAAGATCTGGGGTAAAGATTTTAAAAATAGGTGTGCGGGCGGCTTCAAACCACACCGGTAGTACTGTATTGTTAATGTGCCCGAGGACATCCGTTTCACTAAATCTGGGCTGAACTTTTTCAATAAGCATAATAATTCCAATAGGTAAGGTTGCAGTCATGACAGACTTCATTGGCGTTTATGATAACGCGCTTAGTGACACTTTTTGTAGTCAGTTTATCGACCTGTTCGAGCAGAGTCCGCATTTGAAGCAGGGTACCACCTCTGGCGGCATAGATTTAAGTAAAAAAGACAGTAAAGACCTTTACCTCAATGCTCACCCCGAGTACCAGCAGCACTTACAGCATATTCAACAGGTCACCGCGCAACACGTGATGCGCTATGTTGAAGAACATTTGTTTATGATGATTGGCGCCTTTGGCTTACAGGTCTTCCACCCAAAAACCGGCAAACCGGTGGCCCTTAACCAGGACAACTTTGAAGAGGTGGCCAAACCCCAGCTGGGTACCTTGATGCAACAGCTGTTTCGTTTAGGCAGTATTCAAGCGCAGAAATACGAGATCAATAAGGGCGGGTATCCTTACTGGCACAGTGAGGTCTATCCACAAACCGGCCATAACGAAGCCTTACACCGCGTCCTGCTGTTTATGTTCTACTTGAACGATGTGAGCGAAGGCGGCGAAACCGAGTTTTACTATCAAAAGCGTAAAATCGCTCCAAAACGCGGCACCATGGTGGTCGCACCGGCCTACTTTACCCATACCCACCGCGGCAACAAACCCTTGTCGAATGACAAGTACATTCTTACCTCTTGGGTGTTGTTTAATCGCGCCGAGCAGATCTACGGCCAAGCACAAAAATAACCCAGCATATAAGATCAAAAAAGGCTGCCTAGGCAGCCTTTTTAACAGAGCGAAGCGCTATGAGCCGAGTAGCTCGCTGAACAGGGCAAATAAGCGATCGATCTCTTCGATGCTGTTGTAGTGCATACAACCGATACGCACCACACCACCCTTGTCCATTACACCTAATTGCTCACACAGGCCCTGGGCATAGAAGTTACCGTCCCATACACAGACATGCTGCTTGCCTAAGAACTCGGATACCTGACGTGGCTCTAAGCCATCAAAGGTAAGGGCAAAGGTCGGCGTACGCTCGGCCAGACGCTCCATATCATCAATACCGAACAGCGAGATCTGTGGAAACTCTTTTAGCCGTGTAAGGAAGTGCTTGCTTAACGCCATTTCATGCTCTTTGCTGTTGGCAAATGCCGCTTCAAGACGCTGACGACGCGGCAGTTGCGCATCCAGGCCGCTCAGTGAAGCAATATAGTCAACGGCGGCAACCACACCGGCCAAGCCTTCAAAGCTTTGCGTACCCGTCTCCCAACGACCCGGTACTACATCTTTCGCCGGCTCTACCTTGTAGGGGGTGAAGTTTTCCAAATGCTCACGCTTACCGTAAACGATACCCACATGAGGACCGAAGAATTTATAGGCCGAACAAGCAAGGAAATCACAATCCAGTGCCTGCACATCCACCAGCTCATGTGGAGCATAGTGAACCGCATCCACATACACCAGGGCGCCATGCTGATGCGCCAACTCGATAATACGCTTCACATCATTGATTGAGCCCGTGGTGTTCGACGCATAGGTTACGGCGACCAGCTTGGTATTGGCATTAAGCAATGACTCGAAGTGCGCCATATCCAGGGTGCAATCCGCTTCATTAATACGCAGCGCATGCACAGTGGCTCCTTTATCCTCGGCGGCCTGTCGCCACGAAGACACATTGGAGAAGTGATCCGCATTGGTCACTATGATCTCGTCGCCACTTTGCCAGCCGCGTGAAATAGCGCGACTAAAGCTAAAGGTCAGGCTAGTCATATTGGCGCCGAAGACGATTTGCTCCGGGCTTGGGCTGTTAAGCAGGTCGGCAATGGCCTGACGCGCTTGGCTCATCACCGCCACGGTTTTATCGCTGGAGAAAAACGCGCCGCCCAGGTTTGAATTATAAAAACCTAGGTAAGCCGCCATGGCATCTAATACTGATTGGGGTACTTGCGCGCCACCGGGGCCATCAAAAAAGATTGGCGATTCGCCATTTACTTGCTGCATTAGTGCCGGAAACTGGCTGCGAAGAGAGACTAGATTCATCATTTTTCCTTACGCAGTCAGTACAAAACAATCAAGATAGCCGATCTTCGACTCATCCAGCTTGTTCATGGGGGTGGCGTTGTGCCACACCTGGCGATCATCGATAAGTGCGAACATGCCGTCTTTAATTTCCATCTTGAAACACGGCTTGGCTTCTTTGTGCTCATACACCAATAGCTCGCCACCGGCGATGTTTTCATGAGACACACCGCATATACACACATGGTCAAAGCCATCCTGATGAATACCTTCCGGTGCCGGCGGCGTATCGCTGTCGATGGCCAACATACGGAACTGGTGAATTTCGATATCACGATCTGCGTCGACACCTGTCATGGCAATAAACTCGGCCACAATGCGCTTCATGCCTTCGCTGCTTAGCAAGTCTGCGTCGAGGTTTTCGTAGGTACGCTCAACATTGCCCTGGAAGGTATTAATGGAATCGTCTTGTACAAAGGCTTTAGTAGGCTGAAGGGTGAGTTCACCCTGTTGCACCTTGATCACTGAATAACGACGCTTACGGAAGGCACCATCGGCATAGGGATTATCGGGAAGATGGTCGAAAGAAGGCTTTACCGCGTCAATATGAGACTGGTCAATGAAACGAAGTTGCAGAAGGTTCTGGTTATTTAACGAAGTCATAAAGATCCTGCCTTGATAAGAAAATTGGCGGGGATTTTAAGCTATTTCCGTCGCAGGTTTGATTTCATTTAGCGACAATTTCAATGTCAAATTGAATAAAAAAATCTTTAATCTTTAATTTGAAGAATTAAAAATTGAAAATATGAAAAATTAAGAAAATCCATATTCTATTTTAACTAAATTTAAACATAAAAAAGCCCGCTTAGTAAGCGGGCTTTTATCACATATGCAAATTACACGGCTTGCTGGATAATCACGTTATCCGCTTTCTTCGTGTACTGAGGCATCTTGTGGAAGTTCAAGTAACGGTAAGTATCAGCCGCTGTTGCGTTGATCTTCTCCGCGTATTCTTGATATTCCGCAGCTGTAGGTAGTTTACCTAGAATTGCTGCTACCGCTGCAAGCTCGGCAGACGCTAGGAATACGTTTGCACCTGTACCTAGACGGTTAGGGAAGTTACGAGTAGAGGTAGAAACAACCGTTGCCTTATCAGCAACACGTGCCTGGTTACCCATACACAATGAACATCCTGGAGTTTCGATACGCGCGCCTACACGACCGAAGATACCGTAGTAACCTTCGTCGGTAAGTTGGTCTTTATCCATCTTAGTAGGTGGTGCAACCCAAAGTTGGGTTGGTAGACGACCACCGAAGTTGTCTAGCAGCTTACCAGCGGCACGGAAGTGGCCGATGTTAGTCATACATGAACCGATGAATACTTCGTCGATCTTCTCGCCAGTTACGTCTGAAAGTAGACGTGCGTCATCCGGGTCATTAGGAGCACAAAGAATTGGCTCTTTGATTTCCGCCAGGTCAATTTCAATTACGTGCGCGTATTCTGCGTCTTTGTCGGCTTCCATAAGCTCTGGGTTAGCCAACCACTCTTGCATCGCGTTGATACGACGCTCGATAGTACGTACATCACCGTAGCCTTCAGCGATCATCCACTTAAGCATAACGATGTTTGACTCTAGGTACTCAGAGATAGACTCTTTGCTTAGCTTAACGGTACAACCTGCGGCTGAACGCTCTGCAGAGGCATCTGACAGCTCGAACGCTTGCTCAACGGTTAGGTGCTCAACACCTTCGATCTCTAGTACGCGACCAGAGAATTCGTTGATCTTACCTTTCTTCTCAACGGTAAGCAGGCCTTGCTTGATACCGTAGTAAGGAATTGCGTGTACTAGGTCACGTAGTGTGATGCCCGGCTGCATTTCGCCTTTGAAGCGTACTAGTACCGACTCTGGCATATCCAGTGGCATAACACCTGTTGCCGCTGCGAATGCAACCGCACCAGAACCCGCTGGGAATGAAATACCTAGAGGGAAGCGAGTATGCGAGTCACCACCTGTACCTACGGTATCAGGAAGAAGCATACGGTTTAGCCATGAGTGGATTACACCGTCACCTGGACGTAGCGATACACCGCCACGGTTCATGATGAAATCAGGTAGTGTGTGGTGCGTGTTTACGTCGATAGGCTTAGGATACGCAGACGTGTGACAGAAAGACTGCATAGTTAGGTCGGCTGAGAAACCAAGACAAGCAAGGTCTTTCAGTTCGTCACGAGTCATAGGACCTGTGGTATCTTGCGAA
Organism: Pseudoalteromonas sp. T1lg76; assembly: GCF_002964725.1. Lineage (NCBI taxonomy): Bacteria > Pseudomonadati > Pseudomonadota > Gammaproteobacteria > Alteromonadales > Pseudoalteromonadaceae > Pseudoalteromonas > Pseudoalteromonas sp. T1lg76. Next base: position 52,890 of record NZ_PQCE01000034.1, on the reverse strand, counting down.
CCAACCGTGGTCATCTTAGGCTCACAGTATTGACCAGGACGAACGCCAGGCATGTTACATGCTTTACCAACCATCTTCTGAGCCAGGGTGAAGCCCTTACCAGAATCGGTAACAAGAGCAGGCTTACGGAAGATGTCTTCGGCTTCCATACCCAATGAGGTGCGAGCCTTGTCGGTCAAACCACGACCAATGATCAGAGGAATACGGCCACCGGCACGTACTTCATCAAGGATCACGTCTGACTTCATCTTGAACGTAGAGATAACTTCATCGGTACCATGACGCTTAACCACACCTTCATACGGGTAGATATCGATTTGATCACCCATGTTCATGTCGTCAACATTTAGCTCGATAGGTAGTGCACCTGAGTCTTCCATAGTGTTGAAGAAGATAGGGGCAATTTTACCGCCAAGACATACACCGCCAACGCGCTTGTTTGGTACGTGAGGAATATCATCACCCATGAACCAAAGTACCGAGTTAGTTGCCGACTTACGTGATGAGCCAGTACCTACAACGTCACCTACGTACGCTAGTGGTAAACCTTTGGTTTTAAGCTCTTCAAGTTGGGCGATTGGACCGATTTCACCAGCTTTATCAGGGTTGATACCGTCACGCTCGTTCTTAAGCATAGCCAGAGCGTGCAGTGGGATATCCGGGCGAGACCAGGCATCTGGAGCAGGTGAAAGGTCATCTGTGTTAGTTTCACCGGTTACCTTGAACACGGTTACAGAGATCTTCTCTGGCACCGCCGGCTTCTCAAGGAACCACTCGGCGTTTGCCCAAGACTCGATAACTTGCTTAGCAAATTCGTTACCCGCTTTGGCTTTTTCTTCTACGTCGTAGAAGGCATCAAACATAAGCAGGGTGTGCGATAGGCCTTTTACTGCAAACGGTGCAAGTTCAGCATCGTCTAACAGATCAATCATAGGCTCGATGTTATAGCCACCTAGCATGGTGCCAAGTAGCTCGGCCGCTTTTTCTTTATTGATTAGTGGCGACTGCGCTTCACCTTTTGCAACGGCGGCTAGGAAGCCCGCTTTTACATAGGCGGCGTCATCTACGCCAGGCGGTACACGGTTAACTAGAAGGTCTAGGATAAACTCTTCTTCACCGGCAGGTGGATTCTTGATTAATTCGATCAGGTCAGCAGTTTGCTGAGCATCTAATGGTGCAGGCACAATACCTTGGGCTGCACGCTCTTCAACATGTTTACGATATTCTTGAAGCACAATTATGCCCTCTTGGTGACGTGAAAGTAGCAGACTTCGACGCGTCCATACTACTTATAGAATTTTGACACGATAACAATTATAAAGGCTTTAAAGATAGAAGAAAATTGGCGTCGCCGCCTAGAGGCAAAATAGTCAATATAAATACAATGAATGTAAGGGCTTTAAAACTATAGGCTGGTGAATGTTGAGTAATAATTATTTGCAAAAAGCCCGGCATCAGCCGGGCTTTTCATCATAGGTTGGTAATAACCTACTATTAGTTACGTTTGATGCTTACACGCTCAGTAACTGAGATGTGCGCTTCAACGCGACGGTTTTCAGCGTGAGCTTCTTTGGTGTTTTCAGTGTTCAATAAACGCTCTTCACCTAGGCCTACAGTTTCTACGCGAGAAGCTGAGATACCATCATTGATTAGTTGCTTAGCAACACCGTCTGCACGCTTTTTAGAAAGCTTTTTGTTGTAACCTGCATCGCCTACTGCTGAAGCGTGACCTTCAAGTAGTACGTTTGTTTGCGGGTACTTAGTCATGAATTCAGCAACTTTTTGGATATCATCCAAGTAACGCTGGTTAACGTCAGAGTTATCGTGTGGGAAACGTACTAACAAGCTAACCTTGTCGCCTTTTTCCATGTAACGAGTACAACCCGACGCATCTACTGCATCTTCCATAGGTGTGTTTGCACACTTATCGTTGGCATCAAGTACGCCGTCTTTGTCTGTGTCTTTTGGCTCTGGCTTAGGAGCAACAACTACTGGTGCTGGCTCAACTTTCTTAGGCTCAGGCTTGTCACCAAAGTGGTAGCTAACACCTAGCTTAAGACCGAAATCAGAATGGTTCTGGTTAAGACCTTCGTAATAGTTGGCTTCACCGAAGAATGCCCAGTTGTAACGGAAGTGGCTACGGAAACCAAAACCTAGGTTAGCTGCATTGAAGTCATCGTATACGTCAAATTTCTTTGCACCTAGTACACCGTAGAAAGTGTCGTTGAAGTGGTACAATACATCAGCACCGTAACGCTCACCTGTTTTGTGGTTGTCTGAATTTTCTTTATCAAGCTCAAGGGCTGCAAATTCTAGACGAGCTGTCCAGTATTCGTTAAAGCGGTAACCTACTTCGATACCTGAACCGAAAGACTCACCTAGCGCAACATTCGCAGGGTTTGCGCCCTTGATGTTGTCCCAGTCAGCCCAGAAGTAATCACCAAACACACCAATGTGAATACCTTCGTGAGGGTTTTTCTGTTCTTCAGCAACAACAGCTTGTGATGCCATTGCCAAAACGATAGCAGCAGAAAGTGATTTGATTTTCATTGTTTCCATCCCATTTTACGATTATCGATTATGCGCACCAAGGTAAATTAGTCCTTAATGCGCCAAGTAAAAGGTCCATCTTGTGCCTCTTACTTAGTTATATTCCGATGATTCATTAATCTATCAGCCGACATTTCTTGCTTTTATCGCAGGTGCTATACAACACCAGGTCTAGATCCGCGCTAACAGGTTTCAACACATCTACATTGTAGTCTAATTAAGCAAGTTCGCGTCTTAACTTAATCAGGTACGCTATATTAAAGCATTATGTTCCTGAATATAAGATGATTTTAGTATTAAAGTAGTAAAGTTTCTGCCACTTTGCAAATTACAACACAGCAGAAAAAGCCCTCTGAACCAGCCCTGGCAAGATATTGTAGTTTAATTAACCCACATCTTTAAACTTGCGGGAGCTAGGCTGAAAAATACTCACCGCATCTGCAATAAAACCCTGCATCCATCCAACCTCTTTACCAAGGTTTCTTTATTACCCGAATCGCGACATGTAGTTTTTCCCGGCGCAATAGCAAAATTTTATAATGGCCCTGGCACTCATAACCCGAGCAAGGCATCGAGCTGTAGAAAAAACAAACAAGAATATGGCACTTGTTACTGGACAATTGGACGCAGCTACCTACAATAGCGGCGCACATAAATTAGTAGAGGTTTGCATGCCAGTAATAGAAATCGACACGTCCGGGTACAACCAGCAATTAGCAGAAAAAGAAGAGCGTATTCTTGCGCAATTTTCTCGCTTTGGTGTCAATAAGTTAGAAGTGTTTGCCTCGACCCCGAAACATTACCGGCAACGTGCGGAATTTCGTGTCTGGCATGATGGCGATGACCTCTACCACATTATGTTCGATCAACAGAGTAAAGAAAAAGTCCGCGTCGAGCGCTTCGACCCGGGTGCCGAGCTGATCAATGAACTGATGAGTGCCATGATCGCCGAGTTAAAAGATAACGAGCTGATGCGCCGTAAGCTGTTTCAAATCGATTATCTGACCACGTTAAGCGGCAACGCCTTAATCAGCCTGCTCTATCACAAACAGTTAGATGAGCAGTGGTTGCAAGCGGCACAGGATCTACAAGCACGACTGCAACAACGCTTTAATGTCGAGCTTATCGGCCGTGCCCGCAAACAAAAGCAGGTACTGGCCACGGATTATGTGATTGAGCAACTTGAAGTAAATGGCCGCACTTATACCTATCAGCAGGTGGAAAACAGCTTTACCCAACCCAATGCCAAGGTAAATGAGTCTATGCTGGCCTGGGCTCAGGATATCTGTGCCCCCTTGAGCAATGATCTGCTCGAGCTCTACTGTGGTAATGGCAACTTTTCAATCGCCCTGGCGGGTTCCTTTAATCGCGTGCTGGCCACGGAAATTTCCAAGTCATCGGTACACTCGGCGCAATATAATATTGCCGCCAATAAGGTTGAAAACCTGGATATCATCCGCATGAGCAGCGAAGAATTTACCCAGGCAATGCGTAAAGAACGCACCTTTACCCGCTTAGGTAACATAGACCTGCATAGCTATGATTGCCAAACCATCTTGGTCGATCCGCCACGAGCCGGTATGGATGAACTGACCTGTAAGCTTACCAGCGAGTACGACAACATCATCTATATTTCCTGCAACCCGGAGACCCTGGAGCGCGATCTGGAGATACTGACGCAAACCCACGAAGTAGCCCGCTTTGCTATCTTTGATCAGTTCCCTTACACCCATCATATTGAATCCGGGGTCTACCTAAAGCGCAAATAAGAACATAAAAAAACCGCATCAAAAGATGCGGTTTTTTTGTCATTGGCCGTACTTACTTCTTGGCCAAGTAGTTGATTAGCGCTGCAATATCATCTGGCTCGGTAACGCCAGAATCACGACCTAAGATCAAACGATACTTACCGTTAACGATAAAGGTAGGTACGCCTTTCAGGGCACCCTTTTCTTTATAGTATTCTTGATCGCGCTGCATCTTTGAGGCTTTAGTGCGTACCGCAAAGCCTTCGAATAACTTGTCAAACTTTTGTGCATCAACGCCATTGGCAACAAACACATCTCTCACGTCGGCCATTTCGTTAAACTGCGAACGTTTATTGTGAATGTGGTTAAAGATGGCAGCAACCAAAAGCTCTTTTTCAGGTAACACACTGGCCGTTGCCAAGGCTTGCGACAACATATCCTGGTTTTCTGCGGTGCGGCCACCCATAAAGTTTACATGGCTGCGCTTAAAGCTCACGCCTTCGTTAAGCTTAGGCTTAACGTCTCTTAGTAAACCTTCATAAGCGTTACAGGCTGGGCAGTAGAAAGAGAAGAATTCTTTTACTTCCGGCTTACGGCTAGCACGCTCAGAAACGACTTCATAGTGAGTACCTTCTTCAAACTGTGCTGCCACTGCTGTCAAAGGTAATGCCAGCGCCATTAGCGCTAGGGCAATAAACTTCTTCATACCTTTATTCTCCGTGTTATTTTTCTAATAAATGGTTAACGAGCTCATTAAGCTCTTGTTGCGACTTCACAGTGTGTACATGCACCTTGTATTTGTCGTTAACAATAATGGTAGGCACGCCCGTTAGAGCGCCGGCCTTGGTATAAGTTTCTTGCGCTTCCAGAGCGGCCTTTTCACCGGCCAATACCGGCATGCTGCTTGCTAACATGCTATAACGCTCGGCGCCAATGCCCTGCTCCGCCAATAATTTTTCTACCGCTTGCTGCGATTGCAGTGGCTCGCGTTGCAGATGAATACTCTTGAAGATGGCCTCAGATACCTGTTCGCCTTTACCTTCTTGCTGAGCGATTAGATACGCCGTGGTTAGGCGATTTTGCGCAGCCTTATCCAAACGTAAAAAGTTTACATGGCTTTTAATAAAGGGCACATCCTTTGGCAAGGCATCTTTAAGCGCACCGACCGCAGGCTCAAGACGATAGCAATGGGGGCAGTAAAAAGAAAAGAACTCGGTTACCTTGTCACTTTCAGAGGCCTTAGTATCAAGCACTTGGTAATGCTCGCCAGCCTTAAAGTCGGCTGCCCAAGAGGCCAGAGGTAAACAAAGTAGTAATAACGAACCTGTTAGTTTTTTTATCATAATCGTCTCTTTTAAATTCAATTTGGCTGCGCGCTTATGGCATCAATTTCAACGCTGGCTCATCCAGCGCCGCCAGTTGCTCTTTTAATGCCAGAGTTTGCTGCTCCCAGTATTTGTCTTGTGCGAACCAAGAAAAGTTCCGCTCAAATGCCGGGTCTTGCCAACGTTTGGCAATCCAGCCCATATAATGCACCATGCGCATCGCCCGCAGCGGCTCTATTAAACGCAACTGGCCATGCTCAAAATGGGCAAACTCCTCATAGGCATTCACTAGGGTATCAAGCTGGACCAGCTGATTTTGCCGATCGCCACTGAGCATCATCCATAAATCCTGCATTGCTGGGCCCTGACGGCTATCATCAAGGTCAACAAAGGTTAGCATATCATCGCCGGACCAGAGAATGTTGCCAGCGTGGCAGTCTCCATGCAAGCGTATAGTAGCAACACTCTGGTATAAGCGGCTAGCTTTGTCGATAACCTGATCGAGCACGGTGTAAAAAGGTAAAGACATTGCCTCACTTACCAAGTTACTGTGCTGCAAATGAACCTTGGCTTGATATAGATATTCATCACAGCCTAGCACAGGCCGCGTGGTAAAAGGTTTTGCCGCCGCCACCTTGTGCATGCGGCCAATTAAACGGCCAAGCTGTTCTAGCTGGTCGAGATTATCCATCTCAAACTGGCGGCCACCAACGCTGGGGAACAGCGTAAAGCGATAGCCTTGATGCTCAAACAGTGTCTGACCATCAATACGCAACGGCGCCACCACAGGTACCTCGGCTTCTTGCAGCTCGGCACTGAAGCTATGCTCTTCAAGGATCTGCTCATTGCTCCAGCGCTCAGGGCGATAGAATTTTGCCACATAGCGGCGCTGATCCTCAGCTATAAACTGATAAACACGGTTTTCGTAGCTATTAAGTGCCAAGAGCCCAGACTCAGCATAGATGCCCACACCATCGAGGGCATCTAAAATGGTATCCGGGGTTAAGGAAGCAAAACTAAATTCACTCACCTTAACGACCCTTAAAGAAATTACTGCTTTGCTTAATTTGCGTCTCGGGATCAGTCACCGGGTAAAGCACAAAATTAAACTCTGTCATCGGCTTTTTCAGATCGTAAGGGTCGATAATCACAGATAAAGGCAGATCGTGAGAGCGTCCCGGTGCCACACTAAACTCAAGCTGACCAATCACCTGATAATGCTCCAGCCCCTCAACCTCAACTCGGAACTGCTGCGCTACCTGAGCCTTATTCAATACCTTCAATGTGTAGGTGTTTTCTACCAAGCCATCAACATTGATACGGAACAGCTGGTTACGGTCACGAATAATATCGAGATCCATAGGCACCCGCATGGCGATATTAGCCGCCAGTGCGCCGATAAGGATAAAGAGAATAATAGAGTAACCAATTAACTTACCGCGCACCGGCTTGGTTTTCTCGGCGGAAGCTTCCAGGTTACGTTCCGTGGTATAGGAGATCAGGCCACGAGGATAATTCATCTTATCCATAACGCCGTCACAGGCATCGATACAGGCACCACAGTTAATGCACTCGTACTGCAAGCCGTTACGAATATCTATACCGGTAGGACACACCTGTACACAGAGGTTACAGTCGATACAATCGCCCAACCCCAACTCTTTAGGGTCTTGCTTGCGCCCACGCGGACCGCGGTTTTCGCCGCGCTTGGCATCATAACTTACGGTAAAAGTGTCTTTGTCGAACATGGCCGACTGGAAGCGCGAATAAGGGCAAATATGCAAACACATAATTTCCCGCATCCAGCCCGCATTACCATAGGTACAAAGGGCAAATACGACAATATTCAACAGCGCATAGCCGCCCACAGAAAAGGTCACAAAGTCGAACACCAGCTCACGCATGGGCGTAAAGTAGCCGACAAAGGTAATGGCGGTATACAAGGAGAAAAGCAACCAGCTGCCATGTTTGGCCGTTTTGCGCCAAAACTTATCAAAGTCCATGGCACGCTGATCCAGCTTTTTACGCTGGTTGGCGGTGCCTTCAAACTTCTCTTCAAACCAGATAAAGATAAAGGTCCACACCGTTTGCGGACAGGTATAACCGCACCAGACACGGCCGTAGAAGGTGGTCACCAGAAACAGCGCAAAGGCGGCAATCATAAAAATAAAAGCGAGTATGGTTAAGTCTTGCGGCCAAAAGGTCAGGGCAAAAATACTGAACTGCTGATTACCTATATCGAATAAAACCGCTTGCTGGCCGTTGTAGTTAATCCAAGGCAACAACATAAAGGCGAGCATACCGACTAAGCCGATACGCTGTCTTAGCAACTGGTGTAATCCGGTGACGGCTCGGACATAAATACGGTTACGGGGATTAAATCTATCGTACTCGGCCCCGCTGGGCTTTTCGATTTTCACGTCACTGGGTATGTTTTTTACCTTGATCCGCTGCTCTTTTTCCATCTTAGTTCCTCAACGCCAGGGATTTAGGAATGGGCAAACTTACCTAATTGGTTATTAGGTTTGTCGTTTCGGGCAAGTATATCAATTCGGCCACCAAAATGATGTAACCAGAAGATTATATTTAACCCTAAGCGCCTTAATAGGCTTGCTTTTAAAACCCAGAGTTTACTACACTATCAGCGTCCCCGTTGCCACCTAGATCAAGGTTTACTCATGAAGAAGTTATTACTGTTGGTCGTTATTCTGTTAGCACTGCTAAGCGTTGATCATCCTTTGATCAAAAATCCCCGTGACAAAATTCTTGGCTCTGTGGTGTCGGATTTAAGTGATTCCACTCAGGTACAAAGGGAAGTGAAGGCAAGACATGCCCTAGCTGAGGTCCGCTCTCAACTTAAATTAAACAAAGATCAGGACGCCCATCTCGCCGACAGTTTTAAAACGGTTCGCGGTATGCACTGGTGGGAGCAAAAATACTGTAAAAACAGAGAGCTTAATCAGTATTTTTATGGTGACGATTTACTGCAGACCTGCACCATTATTGCGGCTACCCACTAGTAAGCTATGGACTTTTCAGCACTCAATAAAAAGCAAGGCGATTCTTTTGCCGAGCACAAACGTCTGCTGCAGCAACTGAGCAAGGGCAAAACCGTGTTATGCAAGCACTGCCAAGGCGCCATAAGTCTGCAACTCGCCGAACCCGGCTATGCCAGAGCCCGTTGCACCAAGGGCTGCACCGACCTGCTATTGCAACTCGGCTAAGCTCACCCAAGAAGACATAGCGAAAATGGCGGGGTTAGGTTTCCCAGTGCGGCTCATCATCGAATAAACCACTTTGCACCGCAGTAAGCTCAATCAGTTCGGCAAATCCCAGGCTAAAATCGGCCATCATATCAACCAGAGCATCGTTAAATGCCTGCTCATCCTGACCAGAGTTTGCCGCATGTATGCTGAATTGCTCAGCATCGGCAAATAATCCAAGTACAGTGACCGCCTGAGCAAGCATGTCTTTACTTTCTTCGGGGCAAGATGTGGCACTTAGCAAGGGTTCAAGGTAATAGCTGACACCCAGCACAAAGCCTTGTGCCCATTGATGCAACTCGGCATCGGCAGCTAGATTATCCTGCCAGCGCTGTGCAACTGCGACATTGCTAGTAAGCTTAAAACCGGTTTCATACACCTGCTCACTTATAGCCTGATGCAGACTCATGAGTGCAAATAAAACACTTTCATCGCAATCGGCGGCATGGCCACCAAGCACCTCTTGCAACCATTGCTCTTCCTCTATGGGAGCAGGAGCACAGATAAGTGCAAAAAGATAACCCTGAACCTGAGCCAAGGGCATAGCATTACCAGCCTCCCTCAGGTAGTCACGCAAAGAGGTTAGCGCTTGCTCACTCATTAGAACTCGATCCGATAGCGACCGTCGGCTCCCTGCGCTCCCAGGAACTGCACCGCATCATGCACGTCCTTAGGCAGGCTGGCATCCGGTTTAATAAAGCCTTTAACGCTAAACTGACCACGGTCGTTAAAGCTGGCATCAACCTGTAGACCCAGACGATTTTCCTTGGTAACCGTCACCTTAGCAGCACTATTTACGCAGCTAAGCTCACCTTCCAGCTCGCCAATGCTAAACCAGCCATTACGACCCTTCACGCTGATATCCGCAGAGCTGATGGTGCCGGCTAATGCCTGACAGTGAGGCTCACCGAGTTGGTAGTTATCCAGTTCGACAAACACCCGCCCCTTGGCCTCTGTAGGTATGGGTAGACGCACTCGCTGTAAAACTTGCTCAAGAGAAAGTCGTGCCTGGGTATCGTGAAGCTGCAGCTGCTTGTTAAATAGGCCATAGACTAATTGACCCTGGGCCGAAATTTCATTGGTATTGCGCTTATTACCTAGCACCAGATCCATATTCAACTGCGCCTGCAACAGCGCCAGCGGCTTAACCTGCCATTTCACCTGGCTGACATACTGGCCCTGATAACGCGCCCCGTGCACCTGGCCTTGCCAGACCGTGCCCGTGGCCGGACCCAACTGTAAGCCAGGTGGTAAATCTTTTTTAAACCAGTCCAAGGCCACCGAAGCGGGCAGCAGGGCAATGGCGAAAACCAGCAAAAAAACAACAAATACAACGGCTAGACCGCTGATTTTCTTCACAGACATAGTTACTCCAGAACGATACGACTAACACGGACATGGCCCGGTTTTGGATCTAAAGACAGCTCGATATTACTAATGGTCACGCCATGGTTTTTGACTATGTCGTCCAACCAAGACAAGAGTTGATTAAAGGGCACACTATCAATATTTAAACGCAAACCTTCACCACTGGGCTGCATGCGAGCGATCTCAATTTGATAGCGTGAACGGGTGCTGTTCACCACCTGGGTGACATTACCACTGGAGACAGCTTTTACGGAGCCGCCCTGGGCCTTTATTTGCACCACACTTTGCTGCACAAATTGCAGCAATTCTTGCTGTTTGCTCAGCTCTTGTTTGGCCTCAGCAACGGCGTTATTTAACGGCCGATAGATCACCATAACAAAGAAAAAGATGATAAAAATAACGCCGGCGATGCTTAGCAAGCGCTGCTCTTGTGGCTTCAATGATTGCCAATAATTCGTTAATGCGCTCATTGTTCGCCCCTTATGCGTAATTCACCCACCACGGTTTCGCCGTCATTGTTTAATGACCCCTGGTCGACACTGAAACCGCGCTGTTCCAAGCGCGCCTTTACTTGTGCAAAACTTTGGAAGTCTTTGGCTCTGGCGCCAACCCGTAATTCATTGCGGCGCTGATCAAAACGCAGCGTTTGCGTTACAAACTCATTGCTTTGCTGCACGATATCGGCAAAATCCTGCAACATCATCAGAAATTCAGCGCCGCCGCCCTGACTCTGGCCGCCCAGTGCGGTATTAATCTGGTTACGGATAAGATGCGGACGCACCTTGGTGCCGGGGAAAGCCGACTCATAACTGCTCACTACCTGCTCTTTCACCGACTCGGCCTGAGAAGAATAGTGATACCACTGTCCCCCCTTGACGCCCAGCATAAAGACCAGAGCCACACCCGCGGCAACCATGGCCGGACGCCATACCTTAATCCAACCACTGCTTTTTTTCTTGTAGGCAAAGGTGCCTTGGCGCAAATTGATAGGTGAGATGGCCTTGGCGAACATGGCTAAAGGCAATTCAAACTTATCTTCGTGGCTATAGGTTTCAATTCCCAATTCGCCACTGGGTAATGGACTGTATAAGTCTAAGGTCTCGATGCCTGCCGAGATTAAATAGGCCGCTGCCCAATCCGGCTCCAGCTGAGCGCCTTGCCACTGGCTGGAACGCACCAAAAAACTGTCATCATTAATGGCAATAGCGCTGGCTCTTTGCGGTGCAGGCTCGGGTAGCAAGAGGGCATCAACATACACATTCACTACGGCAATATCGGCTTCAGCAAATAGCTCCAGCCAGTTTTGCAGCCACTGCTTATTAACCAGGGCGATATTAATAAAATGATTATCCGCCTCGCTGTAGGCATTGCCATGGGCGATAAACAGGCTGTCGATATCGACCGTCACCTGCTCTTCCACCATAAAGGGTAAGGCCTGAGCCAGCTTGCGATTCCACTTCGCGGGCAATTTCACGCTTTGCAGTTGCACCTGAGCGCAGGGCACTACTAAGGTGCAATCGCGATTGCGCGCCTTGTCCGTGAGTCCGGATAAAGCGGTTGCCTCGGCCAGGTGGCCGCTGGCGATAATTTCGTCCTCTGCGGGATTATATACCAGCCAATGAATAGGCTGATCTGGGCGCTCGCCCACGTGGATCAGTAAGGATTCTCTCACTGCAGGCCTCCAAATTTTCGCGCCATAATGGAAATTTCTTTATTATTTATTTGTAATAGCGAGGTCATAGTAAACTCAAACTCGACAAAAGTTGCGGTTGTTTGCAATTGAAAATACGAACTTTTCAGCACAAACCGACCATCGTCCTCTTTAACATCACGGCCCCCCTGCTGGGTTACCTCGTTAACAAAGTCGCTCAGCGAATCAAAGCCTTTTTCCGGGCGTGCACTGATCACCGACTGCGCCGATGACTCGTCCAACCCTTCAATCATAGCAGCCAGAAGCAAGGCTTGATCTTCGGTAATGGTATTTACATTCAATGCAAACACCTCACTGCCGGGGATCACGCAAACATAAGGAGCCAATTTACGCATCGCCAGCGGGTTAAACCCTTTTACCAGGCGTAACTCGGAAAAATCGGCAAAGAAGTTATTGGCGGTTAAATAAGGCACATCCCGGGATAAATACTCGTCTTCCTCGGCGCCGGAACGCATGGTAATACTGTCTTCATCCACCCAGTCAAACACGCTGTCGGCCATAGCCTCTTCAGACTCATCACTTGGCAAATCATCGATTTCCTTTAATAAGGCTAGCAGAGCCTGATGAGCCGGGTTAGATTTTACATAGCCGCCGTTTTGCGTTTGAGGCTCAGCCCGTAGCGCATTAAGATTTAAACAGGCTTGCAAGTCTTTAATTTCCCCGGCAATGGTGCCATTTTCCACAGGAAACGGCGTATTAGCTGCCAAAGCCCAGCTCTGTTTCAGGTGCATTTTGTCCGGCTCTTCTTCGATACTTTCGCGCAGCACCTTTTGCGCTAGGGCCTCCGCCGCATAGGCATACCATTTAGCCTGACGAAAATCGTTAAGATTCGATGACTTTTGCACCTGAACCATAAGATTCATACTCATCTGCGCGGCAATGGTTGCGGCTAGGGCAACAATAAATAAAACAATGATAAGGGCCGCCCCGCCTTGATGACGATTAACCATGATTAGGGCTCCCCGTCGAACCGCCGCCACCCGAGTTGTTGCCGCCTTGATTATTATTTCCACCTTGGTTACCGCCCTGGGAACCAGCTGAACCACCGCCTGAATTATTTCCTGAACCGCCTTGCTGCACCGGGATATCGGCGCCCTGACCTGCCAGTAAAAATAGGCGACGAATTGGGTCGCCTTCTTTTAAGGTCAGATCCACGGCAACGGCCTTAGGTAACAGTTCCTGCTGCCATTGCTCCTGCCACTTTTGCGCCTGGCCGTTAAAAAACTCAAACCTAAAATCTTCCACATCATTTAACAGCACCTGCACTCTAGGCTCACTGCTGTCTAACTGATCGACATAAAGACTATACAAACGCTCTAAACGCCCTTCTTGCACCCGATAGGCTACGGCTTGTAGTTCACTGCGCGGCAACAAGTAGCCCGGGTTGGTCCAGCCGTTGCGTATAAAGGCAATGCCATCTAGTTCACTGCCAAATAAAAAGCGCTCGTGTAACAGGTATTTTTCCTGAAAATCGCCAGCCTCATTGCGCACCTTGCGCTTACTTATCTGACTAAAATCCTGTTCCATCACCCGAAAAACCGTCTGCAAACGTGATAGGTTATCCAATGTCTCTTCCGACATTTCCTTGGTTCGGGTGCTGACCTCAAAAATCTGGTGGGTTGCGCCGATAATAAAGGCCATTACGGCCAAGGCTACAAGCACCTCAACCAGGGTAAAAGCACGTTGGCGAGACACATTAGCAAAGCGGCTACGCATCATGTTTTACTCGCCTCTTTATCTATATAGGTCGCGAGCTCATAGGCAAATTGTTCGCGCTCTTCATCGGTAAATACGGATATCACAACTTTCACAAAGCTGCTGTTGGCGGTGCGTATCACTTCCTGTTGCCAATACCAGGTTACTCCGGCCAACTCGGTTTTGCCCTTGGCACCATTTTTGGCATCCCACTTATCTCCTTGGGCGCGAATTTCAACCAACTGGTTTTCCGCGACCCAGGAGCCATAGGTTTGTTCTTGAATGGCGCCTAAATGATTAATATGTTCGCCACTGATCTGCATGGCAGCGATCCCGGCCATGGCACAAATACTGAGCGCCACTAAAACTTCGATAAGGGTAAAGCCAGCGCTGCGCTTACCTGAGCGAGATCTATGCTGAGCCATCATTGCAGCTCTTCTTGGTAAAGGCTAACCGGCGCCATAAATTCCCCTTCGATAATAAAGGGAGCCAGATCTTCGTCCGCATCCTGCAAGGCAAGACGTAGTTGAAACGGGCTGATTTCGCCTGAGGATAGGATCATCACTTGGGGGATCTGCATTTTTTGCAGTTCAAGAAAGTCATCGTCATCGGCTCCCAATAGTTTTTGCCAATCCACTTCATTCAGCAGACTATCCTGCGCCCAAGGGAGATCTTCTTGATTCAGGGTCAGGGAAAAGTCGGACTCCAGCTTTTTGCCTTTTAGCACACCATCGCTGTCATCCAATGCTTGCCATTTTTGCTCCCCATAGACCATAAACTCATAACCATTTTCGTCATCTACAAATAAACCGAGCTGACGCTGATTAAGGATGGCGTATTCGGACGCAAAGTTAATGCTGGTTTGCAAGGCAAAGGCCGTTTGCTCTAACTCGTCGTGGCGTGAATCATCAATGCTATAAACTATCAGGTTGGCGCTAAACGCAATAATTGCCAGCACCACCAGAATTTCGATTAGGGTAAAACCGGATCGATGATTCACCGCCTTCATGCTTAGCGCTCTTCTTCGTCCCAGTTACCGATATCGTCTTCGGTACCTGCTTCGCCGTCAGGGCCCATAGAAAATACATCAATCTTACCGATTTCACCCGGATAGATTAGCTGGTAAGGGTTACCCCAAGGGTCCAATGGCAATTCATTGATAAAACCACCCTCAGGGAAACGCTTTGGAATTGGCTCTATGCTGGTCTTGGTCACAAGTGCTTCCAAACCCTGCTCTGTAGTTGGGTAGGTATTAACACGCAACTTATACATGCTTAGCGCATCTTCAATTTGCTGAATGTCCAACTGCGCCTTATCAAGATCTGCTTCTTCTTTTTGTCCCATGATATTCGGGGCTACAATCGACATGATCATGCCTATGATGACCAATACCACCATCACTTCAAGTAATGAAAAACCAGACTGCTTTCTCATTGTTCGTACCTCTAAATTTACTGAAATCTGTGTTTACTTGGCCACTATAAGCCAATTGCCTTGTTCATTGCCATGATTGGCTGCAATATTGCCATTACGATAAATAGCACAATTAGTGCCATGCTCGCTATCATTGCCGGCTCTAAGAGTTTTAATGACACATTCACCATGGTCTCAAACTCGCGGTCCTGGTTGTCTGCAGCACGCTCAAGCATTTGCTCCAACTCACCGGACTTTTCACCGCTGGCAATCATGTGCAGCATCATGGGTGGGAAAAGTTTAGACTGTTCCAAAGAAGCACGCAGGCTGGCACCTTCACTGACCCGAGTAGCCGCCTCGGCCACCGCCTGTTTGATCTTATCGTTCTCCAATACCTGACCGGAAATCTTCATGCCTTCAAGCAAGGGCACAGAACTGGAAGAAAGGATACTTAGGGTACGGGCAAAACGCGCTGTATTCAGGCCACGACTGACCTTGCCTAAACCAGGCATGGACAATAACCGGGAATGGTACCAAAAACGAATATTGGGGCGCTTCAACGCCTGCTTAATAGCGACCACCACGGCTATCACCACGACCAGGGTAATAAACCAGTAGTTTTGTACAAAGGCACTGGCCGCCATTACCCATTCTGTGGTCCAGGGGAGAGCCTGTTTGGATTTCTCAAACGTCTTTAGGATCTCGGGAACGACTGTACCAAGCAAGATAGAAACTATGGCAATGGCGAACACCACAAGTATGGTGGGGTACACCATGGCCTGCACTATCTGCGAACGCATATACTGGCGCTGCTCGGTATAATCCGCTAGGCGATTTAACACCTGATCCAAATGCCCGGATCTTTCCCCTGCCGCCACCATAGAACGATAGAGGTTATCGAAAACATGAGGAAATTCCGCCAGGCCATCGGCCAGGGTGTAACCCTCGACCACCTTGGAGCGTACCGCCATCAACATTTTCTTGAGGCGAGGCTTTTCACACTGTTCGGCCACCGCCATCACCGCGGCTTCTACCGGCAGTGCAGATTGGATCAGGGTCGCCAACTGGCGGGTGATCAAGGCCAGATCTGAGGTCGCGATTTTCGCCTTAAACAGGCCGCTAAACAGGCCGGTTTTTGCGGCACTGGCCTTCTCCTGCGAGGCTGCCAGCTCAACGGCTAAAGGCATCAAGCCCTTATCACGTAATTGTTGACGTATCTGTTTTGCCGTATCGGCCTCTAAAATGCCCTTTTTTTCTTTGCCTTTGCCATCCAGAGCTCGATATTCAAACGCCGCCACTATTGCTCCTCACGGGTAACCCGTAATACTTCTTCGAGAGTGGTTTTGCCTGCCAGCACACGGGTACACCCATCGCCACGAATACTCGGACTATGCTGACGAATGTATTTCTCAACCGCTTGCTCGCCCTTACCATTGTGAATAAGTTCGCGAATATGGTCGTTCACGATCAACAGCTCATGAATACCGGTTCGGCCCTTATAGCCATTGTAGTTACATTCTTCACAACCCACGGCGCGGTAGATGATTGGCGCCGATTCAGCACTAACGCCGAGCATCTGACACTCATTGGCATCGGCCTGATGCGGCTGCTTACACGATTTACACAGGGTACGTACCAGACGCTGCGACAAGACCCCAAGTAAAGATGAAGAAAGTAAGAAGGACTCAACGCCCATATCTTCCATTCGGGTAATGGCACCAGCGGCGGTGTTGGTGTGCAGGGTCGATAATACCAGGTGACCGGTTAAAGATGCCTGCACGGCGATCTGTGCCGTTTCCAAGTCACGGATCTCACCGACCATCACCACATCCGGATCCTGACGCAAAATGGCCCGTAAACCGCGGGCAAAGGTCATATCCACCTTGGGGTTCACCTGAGTCTGGCCTATGCCTGGAATTTCATATTCGATCGGATCTTCAACGGTTAAGATATTACGATCTCTACTGTTGATTTCGCTCATACCGGCATACAAGGTGGTACTCTTACCCGAGCCCGTAGGACCGGTAACGAGAATAATGCCGTGGGGCTTGCGGATAAGTTCGGCAAACAGCTCCTGATTGTGCTGCGTCATGCCTAAGTCTTGTAAGTTAAGGCGGGCGTTGTTTTTGTCCAACAAACGCAGTACCACACGCTCACCAAAGCTCGATGGCATGGTCGATACCCGCACATCAACGGCGCGGCCGGCAATTCTTAAACTAATACGACCGTCTTGCGGTACTCGCTTTTCGGCGATATCCAGCTTGGCCATAACCTTGATACGCGACACTAAAAGCGACGACAATTTACGGTTGGGTTTAAGCACTTCTTTAAGCACGCCATCGACACGAAAACGTATCACCAGATCCTGCTCAAAGGTTTCTATATGTATATCCGAGGCGCCTTCTTTAATGGCTTCGCCGAGCATGGCATTGATCAACTTGATGATAGGCGCATCATCGTCACCCGCCAAGAGATCTTCGGTTTGCGGCAGCTCTTCGGCAAGGGAGAAAAGATCCGCCTCGTTGCCGATATCTTCCATGATCTGCTGGGTTTCGGAGCTGTCTCTTTGATAAGAAGCTTCCAATAGCAGCTCAAATTTATCTTCTGCGAGCTGTTCCACTACGAAGCCGCGTCCCGCGAAACGGCGCACTTCCAACATCACCTGCGCGTCTAGCTCATTGGCGTAGTACAACACCAATTTTTGGTCCTTGTCGACCAACAAAACCTGGAAACGGCGAGCATAGGCAAAAGGCAGTCGCAACGGCGCTGCGGCAAGCACTTCCGATACTTCCATCAGCTCTTCGTCGCTTACCGGCAGCTCAGGAGAGGCATCATTGGCCACTTGCTCAGTCATTGTTACGCTCAGCCTTATTCTGTTCTCTCAGGTATTCTTCGTAGGTAGGAGGCAATACCAGGGCATCGTCCCACTCCGGCAGCATAGGCACCTTCTCAAATGGCATAAGGTCGATACCATCGTCATCCTGCTTTAACTGCTCGCCACGGATAAAGTTATACTTGCTGTGGCTAAGACGGTTCATGCTTTCGCTGTCGCGAAGAATCGTCGGGCGAATAAAGACAATCAGGTTACGCTTACGCTTGGCCGTACTAGTGGACTTAAACAGGTGACCCAGCACTGGAATATCACCCAGCAATGGCACCTTAGAAACACTTTCTTGTACGTCTTCGTCGATCAAGCCACCTAACACCACCATGCCGCCGTCATCGGCTAGAACGGTTGTGGTAATGGCACGCTTGTTGATGGAGATATCCACCGCGGTAGAGCCGGCAACGTTCGATACTTCCTGCTCAATCGTAAGCTGTACCGCCGAGCCATCGTTGATTTGCGGCGTTACTTTCAGTTTCACACCCACTTCCTGACGCTCAACGGTCTGGAATGGGTTATCGTTGTTACTGCCAGTCGATGAACCTGTGATAATTGGCACTTCCTGACCCACGATCATCGAAGCTTCTTCGTTATCCATGGTGGTGATCGAAGGCGTTGCTAGAATGTTCGAGTTAGTATCATTTGATACCGCCTGCACTATGGCGCCCCAGTCGTTGCGGACAATACCCATGGCCAGACCATTGATACCGCCTAACAACGCGGCTAATGGACCTAAGTCACCTTCTTGAGTACGCTCGATCGGTGTCACTGTGCCATTTTCAGATCCGATAACATTATCAATAATGGTTTCGTCACGAGCCTGCTCTGCGGCCACGGCCAATGAACCCACGGGCACTGTGGTACCGTTATTAAACTGCAGCATGCCGCCTTCTTCGGTGATCCACTGCAGGCCAAAATTAATGCCGTCGCCTTCCGATACTTCAACAATAATGGCTTCGACCAATACCTGAGCACGGCGGATATCCAAACGTTCTATCACTTTCTCAAGCGAGCGCATCATATCCGGCTGGGCGGTAATAACCAGTGAGTTGGAGTCACTATGAGCTTCGATGCTGATATCGCTGCGAGAGCGACGCGATGTTCGTTGAGTGGCAGCGGCGCCCTGTTGTTCTTCGGTCAGTGATTTACTTACGCCCTGTAGTACTGTGACCAAGTCTTCGGCCTTAGCGTAGTTAAGATAAAACACCTTGGTATTACCCGTGCTTTCCAACTCGTTATCAAGACGTTTCACTAATTCGATGGCACGAGTACGGGCTTGGCCTTCACCACTGACGATCACGCTGTTGGTACGCTCATCGGCGACCACGCGAGGGATCAAAAACTCAGGCACACTGCCCTTGCCGGTATCTTTAAAAATATTATCGACTACGGATACCACATCCGCAGCGGTGGCATGTTTCAGGCGAACGATATCAACGCTCTTATCACCGGCTTGGTCAACCAGGCGAATGATCTCTACGAGACGGTTAACCGACTCGGCATGGCCGGTCAGCATCATTACGTTTGATGGGTTAAAGTTGGTTACATGACCGCCGTCTTTTTGGTCGCTGAACTGACGAATAAGCGGGCCGAGCTCTTGCACAGTTACGTTTTTAACTCGTACTACGCGGGTCACCAGCATATCGCCGCCGTAACCGTCTTCTTCGCCGATCACAGGCACATTCGTCTTTTTCGCGTCTGAGCTTTTTTCAACCTTAAGAATACCGTTAGGCATTTCTACCGCGGCAAAACCGTGCACTTCCAGCACGTTAAGGAAGAATTGATAATACAATTCTTCGTCCATCAATTCATAACTGCGGACATTGATTTTACCGCGCACATTGGGATCGATGATTACGGTTTTATTCAGGTTTTTACCGACGATATTAATAAATTCATTAATATCCGTGCCTTTAAAATTTGCCGCATACTCAACTGCATACAGGTTTAAACTAATACCAGCGGCAAAAAAGAGCGCACCGTATTTGGCCAGCCCTTTTAAAACTTTTGTGCGAAATTTCGCGCCCATTATTCTTCTCTCCACACTTTGTGATTATTGCAGGCTAAATTGCACGTCGATAAGCTGGCCATTACGGTTGACCGTAATCGCCGCTTCTGTACTTGAACGAAGCTCCTGCAAAGCCGCCATTGCTTGTTTCATATCGGTGAGTTGAAGCCATTAATCGCAACAGCAATATCATTATTCTCTAAGCCCATCTGCTTAAACAGCAGGGGATCTTTACCCGGACTTAACTTGTAACCCTGCAACTGTCCCTGGTTGCGCACCGGACTAACACGAATATAATCCGTCAGCTTGCCAGGATCCGCCAATACCTCTTCGCGTTTTTGTTGTAACTCTGCTTTGAGTTCGGGATCGGCGGTGACATTAACGCTTTGCTTAGCCTGTTGTCGGCTGGGTCCGGATTTTTCTGGCTCCTTGCTGGCCGGCACCGGCATACTGACCGTTTTGGTAAAACTGACGCCATCGAGCATCAGGGTTTCAAAACGACCGTTAACGTCCAAAATGGCGCGATCGGGCAAAACTTTAGCCAGTTTTGCTCGGGTGCCCTTGATCACATCATCTATGCCGTAGGTTTCCTGGCTACCCTGGGATTCGATAATGGCCAAGCCAGCACTATTATCATCGGTGGCCGCCACAACCCCGGTAAGGTTGATGCTTAAACGTGTCTCAGGAGCATCGCTGGTCACTTCTTGCTTGGGCTGCTCCTGCACTACCGCCGCAGCATCACCAAATAATTTAACTGCCTTAATAGCGGCAATATTGACGCCATTTTTTGCCGTCGACGAGGCCGTCGCCGGCGGCATGACCGCCGTAACTTGCGGTTGTGGCCACAGTAACCACACCAACGAAGCCGCTAAATAGCCACAATATATTGTCGTAGCCAGCACTATAGCAGTCACAATCTTCGTCTGTGGAAGCTGTTTAAGCCTTTGTTGTAGTTGGGCTAAATCCAAAACTGTTCACTATTATCATTCTGTTAACTAACGCCACATAGTACATTCATCACCTGCGTTCAACAAGCGCGTACTGTAGCAATATGTAAAATCGGGCAAGGACTATATAAGCTAAGTAAGGCATCTGTATTACAATCTTGCCAACTTTTTTTACACTTGCTTATATGTTAACTTTGCCCCTCTATATATGGGCTTGCAATAAGGCCAAACATCGTGACCAAAACCCCCGAACAAAAACCCGACCCGGTACGCTTAGATAAGTGGCTTTGGGCGGTGCGTTTATATAAGACCCGCGCCCTGGCTCGCGAGATGGTGCAAGGCGGCCGAGTACATTACAATGGACAACGCTGTAAACCCAGCAAACAGGTTGAGGTAGGTGCGCAAATTCGTCTCGCTCAGGGCTTCGATGAAAAGCAAATTACGGTAATTAAATTACTTGAAAAACGCGTTGCCGCCCCCATTGCTGTGACTTGCTATGAGGAAACAGAGCAAAGTAAGCAAAAACGCGAAGAAAACGCGCAAGCCCGGAAAAATAACGCCTTCTTTGCACCGCATCCAGATCACAAGCCGGATAAAAAACAGCGCCGTGAACTGATCAAGTTTAAAGCCAGATAGAGAAACACATGCAGCAAGATCTACTATATCGTTATATTTTTGAACAACTCGACGTGCGCGGCGAGTTAGTGCAAGTAAGTGACGCTTTCACCCAAATGGTGGTAGGACGCGACTACCCTGACCCGGTTAAAAAACTCTTGGGCGAGCTGTTTGTAACGACTTCTTTACTCACAGCAACCTTAAAGTTTCAAGGCCATATTAATGTGCAAATCCAGGGCGATGGCCCGGTTAAATTTGCCGCAATAAATGGTGACCATGAACAAAATATGCGCGGTGTAGCCCGTATGCAGGGTGAAATAAAAAGCGACAACCTGCTTGAGTTGATGGGTAAGGGTCATATGATCATCACCATCACTCCTGTCAAAGGCGAGCGCTACCAGGGCATAGTGCCCCTAGAGCATGACACCTTGGCAAAATGTGTTGAGCAGTATTTTGCCCAGTCGGAGCAGCTGCGCACGCGTCTGTGGTTTGCCACCGATGTCACCGAAGGCCAAGAGCGCGCCGCAGGTTTATTTTTGCAGGTATTGCCTGTGCATCAAGGGGAGAAATCGGAAGCCGATTTCAGCCATTTAGAAACACTGAGCGACACGGTTACTAACGATGAGCTGCTCAACCTCGATGCCCATACAGTGCTAACGCGCCTTTATCACGAAGACAACCCCCAGTTGTTCGAGCCGCAGCCGATTCGCTTTAAATGTACCTGTAGCCGTGAAAAAACCATGGATGCCCTAGTCAATATAGGCCAGGAAGAGTTGCTCGCCGACGTCCATCAAAATGGCGAGATAGTGATCAGCTGTCATTATTGCCTGACTGATTACCGCTTTAACGAAGAGCAGATTAAAGCGATTTTCAATTAATATAGGCCTAAACGAAGGCGATAAAAAACTCGGGTTATTAACGCCCGAGTTTTTTTATGAATAAAAATGACACCGGTATCATAAGAACATGCATTTTTCATGACACCGGTATCACTGTAATTATTCATGTTTTTTCACCTAAAACGGGCATTTTTAGCGACTTCAAAGCTCGTATATGCACAAACCATCTGTTACTATAATTTGCATATCAAAGCACTCTCACACCGCTTTAGATTAACCGTTCAATCTCTCACAACTTTTAGGTAAAAACATGACTTCAAGCGCTACTCGTTTTGTTGATCTTACAACTGCAGAACTAATCGAGCAGGCAATTCGCCGTGGTGAAGGTTCTCTTGCTGCTAACGGAGCTTTCGTGGCTAAAACTGGTCGTCGTACCGGCCGCTCTCCTAACGATCGTTTTATCGTAAAAGAGTCTAGCACCGAGAACGATATCCAATGGGGTAACGTTAACCGTCCTTTCGATGCTGATAAATTCAACGCCCTTTGGGAGCGAGTTGAGAATCATGTATCGCAAAACGACCACTTCGTTTCTCACCTTGAAGTAGGTGCGGATCCAGAGCACTACTTACCAATCGTTGTAACCACTGAAACTGCTTGGCACCATGTTTTCGCTAAAAACATGTTCATCCAGCCTGAGCACTTCAACAAGGCCAACATGCCACAGTGGCAAATCCTAAATGTACCTTCGTTTGTATGTGAGCCAGAGCGTGACGGTACAAACAGTGACGGAACGGTCATCATCAACTTCGCAGAGCGTAAAGTACTACTTGCTGGTATGCACTACGCCGGCGAAATGAAAAAATCTATGTTCTCAGTACAGAACTTCCTACTTCCAGCTAAAGGCGTGCTACCTATGCACTGCTCTGCAAACGTAGGCGAAGCAGGCGACACTGCCCTGTTCTTCGGTCTATCAGGTACTGGTAAAACAACTCTTTCTGCGGATCCAAGCCGTTTCCTAATCGGTGATGACGAGCACGGCTGGGCACCTGGCAGCGTATTTAACATCGAAGGCGGTTGTTACGCGAAATGTATCGACCTGTCTCAGAAGAATGAGCCGGTAATCTGGGATGCTATCCGCTTCGGCACCATCCTTGAGAACGTTGTTCTAGATGACACACGTACTCCTGATTACACGGATTCATCACTTACGCAGAATACTCGTGCCGCGTACCCACTTGAGCACGTAGCCAAGCGTAAAGAAGAAAACCGCGCTGGTGAGCCTAAGGCCGTGGTATTCCTAACTTGTGACGTAAGTGGCGTACTACCTCCTGTTTCTGTACTAAGCGAAGAAGCAGCTGCATACCACTTCCTAAGCGGTTACACAGCGAAAGTAGGTTCAACCGAAATCGGTTCAACTTCTGATATCGAATCAACTTTCTCTACTTGTTTCGGCGCACCTTTCTTCCCTCGCCCAGCTGGCGTTTACGCAGAGCTTCTAATGAAGCGCGTACGTGAGTTCGGTGCCAAGGTATACCTAGTAAACACAGGTTGGACTGGTGGTCCTTACGGCGTTGGTAAGCGTTTCGACATCCCGACTACGCGTGCCGTTGTTGATGCTATCGTATCTGGCAAACTAGCCGACGTTGAAACTCAACATATCGACGTACTAAACCTAGACGTACCGGTAGCCGTACCTGGCGTTGATAGCGCGGTTCTAAACCCAATCAACACTTGGAACGACAAAGAGAAATACGCAGAATACGCACAGAAACTAGCGAACGACTTTAACGAGAACTTTGCTAAGTACGACGTATCTGACGCCATTAAACAAGCTGGCCCTAATAGCTAAGGGTCAACTTCTTTAACTTAGCCATAGCGCTGAGAATTCGCACCAACGCCAGCTTTATGCTGGCGTTTTTGTTACTAGAGCCTAGCAGTGAGCTTATAACTCAATCAACAGACCGGTGCCTAGCGCAAGGGCAAAAGGAAACAAACAGGGTGCAACGCCGGCTTTATGCCGGCGTTTTTATGGGTAGGTAGATGGTGGCACACAAACCGCCTTCCTTGCGATTTCTTAATTCCACCCGGCCGTTATGCATGGTAATAATGCGCTTAATAATGGCCAGGCCTAAACCGCTGCCCTCACTGCCACGAGCCTGATCGCCCTGGGTAAAGGGCGCAAACACCTTTTCCAGCTCAGACTCGGGAATGCCCGGACCTCTGTCTTTTACGCTCACACAAACATGAGTTTTACGGGCATTATAGTGGGTTACCACATCTATATCGGCACTGGAGTAACGCAGAGCGTTTTCAATCATATTGGTCAGCACCCGCTTAATGGCTACATGGCTCATGGGCACATTGGGCAAACTGGGGTTGAGGTGGGCGCTAATTTCCCGCCCCTGCACGCGCCCATGCTGCTGCTCCGCATGCACTACTTCTTCCACCAGGGCATTCAGATCTTCCCTTTGATAATCGCCCTTATCATGGTGGCGCAGGTACTCAATAAACTGATCAATAATGGCATTCATGTCTTCGATATCATGAATAATGCCTTCTCGCAGGTAGTCCTCATCGTCAGACATCATTTCCGTCGCCAGACGAATACGAGTTAAGGGGGTACGCAAATCGTGGGAGACACCAGCCATAAGCAAGCGCCTGTCCTGCTCAAGGGCGGCAATGCCACGGGACATCTTGTTAAAGGCCCGGGTCACTTCCACCATTTCCGTCGAACCTTGCTCATCGACCTCGGTACTGAAGTCCCCCTTACTCACCTTAATCGCCGCTTCCTGCAAGGCCTTTAACGGGCGGTTGAGGTGACGGGCAAAGAGCCAGCCGCCGAGCACACTGAGAAAACCGATACTGGTCAGGTAAAAGGTGAGGAATTCAATATTGGCTTCGGTAAAGCCCGACAGCGGCACCCGCACCCAATAACCCGGTGCCTGCGGTGGCTCTATCCAATAAACCAGAGGATCGGTTTGACTGATGCGCACCCGCGCCGAGCCATTGAGCTGCTGCGACATAATATTCGAGAGCATGGAGTACTCTCGCGCTTCACCTAAGCCATTAATGTAGGCATCGCGCTGAGTTAATATCTCAATGCCGGTTTCCTCAAGGAAACGCTTGGACACTTCATCACTCACCTCAACGCCGTCATTAACGCCGATAAACACGGTTTTTACCTGCTTGGCGAGCATGATATTGACCTGCTCTATAGTCGGCTTAACCACATAGAAGCTCACCGCTACATAAGACACCACCTGGTTGATCAGCAGTAGGGCGCCAACCAGGAAAACCGTTTGTCCAAAAGCGCTTCGAGGAAGTAAGTGCATCTATTTATTGCCGTCGGGTACGAATACGTAACCTAGTCCCCAAACGGTTTGAATATAGCGAGGATTGGCGGCATCCACCTCTATCATCCGCCTCAGGCGCGACACCTGCACATCGATGCTGCGCTCCAGGGCGCTATAGTCACGACCTCGAGCCAGGTTCATCAATTTATCCCGACTTAACGGCTCGCGAGGGTGCGAAACCAAGGCTTTAAGCACAGCAAACTCGCCGCTGGTCAGGGAGATCACCTCATCGCCTCGGGTCATTTCCCGGGTCGCCAGATTAAGGGCAAATTCACCGAATTTTACCAGGTTCTCTTCGGCAGAAGGGGCACCGGGCACCTCTTTGGCGCGGCGGCGCAGAATGGCCTTTACACGGGCCAGCAATTCACGGGGATTAAAAGGCTTAGGGATATAATCATCGGCACCGAGTTCCAAGCCGATAATGCGATCCACCTCGTCCCCTTTCGCGGTCAACATAACAATCGGAATTTCATTTTCCTTTTGTCGTAAACGACGACAAATTGACAAACCGTCTTCACCGGGCAGCATTAGATCGAGCACCATGAGGTGGAAGTTTTCCCGCTCCAGCAATTTATCCATTTGCTCTGAGTTTGCGGCACTGCGAACGATAAAGCCCTGCTCAACCAGGTATCTTTCTAACAGGCTGCGCAAACGCATATCATCATCGACAACGAGGATTTTGGTGGTTTCTTGTCCCATCTTCTTGCTTAATTTTTCTTGTTGTAGCCTTAACTATATGCGAAATACCCGAGTTGGGAAACGCCCAAGGTTAAGAAGATTGTTACATTTGTTTTCCGCCTTACTCCTCACCTGGCTGATAGCGAATACTATTGATATACCACAACTTTCGACCATTAGGCGTATTCACCCAAGCCTCGTCATCGACTTCCTTTTTCAACAGAGCGCGAGCCATAGGGGCATCAATGGAAACCACGGCCTTGTTATCGTAAATTTCATCTGGGCCGACGATTTGAAAGGCCAGCACTTCGCCTTGCTCATCTTCAACCTCCACATAGGCACCAAAGAACACCTTACCTTCTTGCTGCGGGCTGTAATCTACGACTCTAAGCTCGTCCAATCGCTTTCTTAAGTATCTGACTCGGCGGTCAATTTCCCGCAGACGCTTCTTATTATATTGGTAATCGGCATTCTCAGAGCGATCGCCCAAACTCGCCGCCCAGGCCACTTTTTTTGTTACTTCAGGACGCTCGGTTCGCCATAAATGATCGAGTTCAGTTTGTAATTGCAGATAACCACGGCGGGTGATTAATTTCGTTTTCATAAATAATGTTCAGTTTTCGTTCATATAAACAGGGTCATATTTACCCCTAGGTAGTAATTTTATAGGCAGGTGATGGTATGCAAAAGTACAACTTGAAGTACAACCTGCTTTTTGTGTTTGCCTTGTTTGCCCTATGCGGCCTATTCGCAAGCCAACACCTATTCACCTCAGCTGCCAACTCCAGTGACCAGTATAGCCTTACCGTTAGTGTCGATACGGCACAAAATATCAATCATGATAGCGATAATGATCACGACCCTGAGCATCCGCTAAGCCCTGCTATTAAGCAAGCTGCCTTAGCAAAAAATACAGTGTCGATAGCGCCCAGCGCGCCGCTTAACCGTCGAGTGCTCACCGCAGCACAACAAAGAGCACCGCCACACCTCTCTTAAAAAACTGTTTTATTTACAATTTTTTTGGAGAAATATCATGACTAATTTTAATTCATTACGTACACACCATATTCTTGATGGTGCTCAATTGGCGAGCGCACACGAGTCACACTTACAGCTAGATACCAGCAGTGGCGCCTTAAGCCTGTTGCAAGACTTCACCCTGCAAAGCCCCATTTGTGTGCAGGCCAACACCCCGCTGACGGCGGCGCGTAAATTGGCCAGCAGCACACCGACAGATGCGCTCATGGTACTTGATGAGCAAGGCCAAGTGATAGGAGTCACCTCAAGCGTTGAGCTACAAAGTATTCGCGTGACCACCCAAGCCCTGCAGCTTGGTCTTAAGCCCAGTGAGCTGATGGTCCATGATGTAATGCGCTCCCTGCATGTACTGCCATGCATCACCATGTTGGCGGTGCGCAATACCTCGTTAGGCAACGTCCTGAGCACCATGGAGCGAACCGGCAGTTTCTACCTGTTGGTGACCGAGAATGAGCAAATCCGCGGTATTCTCTGCGCCCGTAAAATCGCCAAAACCCTGAATATGGGCTTGGATATTACCCCGGTTGCACAGTCATTTCAGGACGTGGTTGCCAGCGTAGAACACCCTCACTAACAAGCCGTTTTAAGGCACTTAAGATGCGGGTCACGAACGACAAATTTGCCCTGTCGTTCGTGACAAGCTGTGATATTATCCAGTTAATTTTACTCGTATTAGCCCTGCTTTGGGCACCAAGATATAAGGTTATTAATGGCTAATCTCACCACGATTCTGGCGCAGGAATTACAAGCGCAAGAACAGCAAGTGCTAGCAGCAACTAAGCTTTTAGATGAAGGCGCTACGGTGCCATTTATTGCCCGTTACCGTAAAGAAGTAACCGGTGGCCTGGACGACACCCAACTGCGCACTCTAGAGCAACGTTTAGGTTATCTGCGCGAACTCGAAGAGCGCCGCCAATTCATCATTAAAACCATTAGCGAACAAGATAAGTTAACGCCGCAACTAGCCGCCGATATTGCCGCTGCGGCAACCAAAACAGAACTTGAAGACCTGTATCTGCCTTATAAACCCAAGCGTCGCACTAAAGGCCAGATAGCCATTGAAGCCGGCCTTGAGCCCCTCGCCGACGCGCTGCTAAACGATGCCAATTTAGATCCGGAAAGCGAAGCCGCTCGTTTCGTCGACGCCGATAAAGGCGTGGCCGACAGCAAAGCGGCCCTCGAAGGAGCCCGCTATATCCTGATGGAGCGCTTCGCCGAAGATGCCAAACTGTTGGCTAAACTACGCAGCCATATCAAGCAACATGGCCATATTAGCAGTACCGTGATCGCCGGTCAGGAAAAAGCCGGCGCCAAGTATCAGGATTACTTTGAGCACAGCGAAGCCATTGCCAGCATCCCATCACATCGCGCCTTGGCCATGTTACGTGCCCGTAACGAGGGAGTGTTGGCCCTAAGCATTAATCCGGATGCGCAAAGCGAAGACGGTCATGCCCTGTGCGTCAACATGATCGCCCGTCATTTCGATCTCGCCATCGAAGGGAAAGCGGCGAGCAAATGGCTGGCACAGGTAGCCCAATGGACCTGGAAGGTGAAGCTGGCGTTACATCTGGAAAATGAGTTTCTTGCCAATATGCGCGAACAGGCCGAAACCGGCGCTATCGATGTGTTCGCCAAAAACCTTAAAGACCTGCTTATGGCGGCCCCGGCAGGCGCCAAGGTCACCCTGGGCCTGGATCCGGGTCTTCGTACCGGCTGTAAAATTGCCGTGGTCGATAGCACGGGCAAACTCCTGGCCACCGCCACCATTTTCCCTCATGCTCCGCAAAATCAGTGGGATAAGTCATTGCGTACGCTGGAGCAACTATGCCGTCAGCACAAGGTACAACTGATCGCCGTCGGTAACGGCACCGCCAGTCGCGAAAGCGATAAACTGGTTGCCGAACTGATTAAAGCGGCTCCGGAGTTGAAATTAAGCAAGATCATGGTCAGCGAAGCCGGTGCCTCCGTGTATTCGGCGTCCGAGTTCGCCGCTCAAGAATTCCCGGATCTCGACGTTTCCCTGCGCGGTGCCGTGTCGATCGCCCGTCGCCTGCAGGATCCCCTCGCCGAACTGGTAAAAATCGAGCCAAAATCCATCGGTGTGGGTCAATACCAACACGATGTCTCGCAAAGCCAGCTAGGACAAACCCTGACTTCCGTGGTTGAAGACTGTGTAAATGCCGTGGGTGTCGACGTAAATACCGCCTCGGTGCCCCTGCTGACACGCGTTTCCGGCTTAAACAAAACCCTGGCGCAGAATATCGTTAAGTACCGCGATAACAATGGTGCCTTCAGCAAGCGTAGCGAATTGAAAAAGGTTGAGCGTTTGGGGCCAAAAGCATTTGAACAAAGCGCCGGCTTCTTACGCATCGTCGGTGGCGCCGATCCCCTGGATGCCTCTGCGGTTCACCCGGAAGCCTATCCCTTGGTTAAGAATATTTGTGCCGCCAACGATCAGGATATCGCCCATTTGATCGGTAATGCCGAAGTGCTAAAAGGTCTCAATGCCGCTGACTACACAGATGAGCAATTCGGTCTGCCCACGGTCACCGATATCATCAGCGAACTGCATAAGCCGGGCCGCGATCCACGTCCTGAGTTTAAAACCGCGGCATTTAAGGCCGGCGTAGAAACCATTAACGACTTAAAGCCCGGCATGGTGCTTGAAGGCGTGGTATCCAACGTCGCCAACTTTGGTGCCTTTGTCGATGTCGGCGTGCATCAAGACGGCTTAGTACACATCTCGGCACTGACCGACAAGTTTATTAGCGATCCGCGCGAGGTGGTGAAGGCCGGCGATATCGTTAAGGTCAAGGTGTTGGAAGTCGATAGCGCCCGTAAGCGCATCAGCTTTACCATGCGCCTAAATGACGAGCTGCCTGCTGCGGGTGCGGGTGCAGGCGCTAAGAGCACAGCTAAACCGGCGGCAAAGAAAAGTGCAGCACCTAGTAAGAAGGGCAATAACCGCAGCAAGGATCAAGGCAATGCCGCCATGGGTAATGCTTTTGCCGAGGCCTTTGCCAAGCTGAAAAAGTAATGCCTTTATTGGCTGTAATGCCAGTCAGTTAAGCTGACTGGCATTCGCCTACAGCATGGCTTTTAATGCCGCTACAAACTCGTCCTTATGGGAAATAAAAGGCGCATGAGATGCCTTATCCAACACTTCTATATCCAAGTGTGGCCTTAAGCGCTGCATCTGCTCTATGGCTTTATAAGGCACCAGGGCATCCAAGCGCCCAAAGATGGCACCTATGGGCTGCTTAAGATGAGCAAACTCTTGTCTTAAATCCTGATATTCAAGGATCTCTAACCCCTGCTTAAGCACCTGCTCCGAGGTACTGGGCGCCTGTTGTATCAAACGCCTTCAGCTGTTTAATATCCTGACGTGCCGACTCGCTGCCCATGGCCTGAATGGCAAGAAAACGCTCTATGGTTTTATTGCTGTTTTCCACCAGCTGCTGATTAAACTGCTCTAACACCGCATTCTTAATTCCAGGCCAGTTCGAGCTGTGGCTAAAAAATGGCGTCGAGGCAACCAAGATCACCTTGCTGACCTTATGCGGATAAAAGTGCGCCAGATACAAGGCAACCAGACCACCGAGTGACCAGCCGACAAGGATGGAGCCGTCTTGTAACTGCTCCGATAATTGTTTGGCCATGGTCGGCAGATCCGAGTGAGTGCCCTCGCCCTGTAACGGCTGGGCATGACCATAGCCGGGCAAATCCAGGGCCCGCACCTCGCCGTCAAAAATAAAGTTAAGCTCTGGACGAACCAACTCCCATACCTCACGGTTCATACCCCAACCATGAAGCAACACCAGTTGTTTTTGCATTTAACCTGTTCCGCATCCACTATTATTAAAGCCCTGTCGCGCCATACGCCGACACCTGCATTATTAACGCGAATAAAGGCTTATGCAATGGACGCATTCACAAAAGCCTGTGCCTGGCTCTTCCCGCAATACTGCCAGCTCTGTGCTCAACCCCTCTGTGCCGGACAACAAGTATGCGCTCACTGCATCCGCGCTTTTCGCGGCATCAACGCCGACCTAGAGGAAGATTTACTGCTGCGCGCCGATATTCAACGCCAGTTTCCACTGCGCTATATAGACAGCTTGCAGGCCTTGGACTGGTATCGCCCGCCGCTGTCGGCCTGGTTAAAACAGTATAAATATCAACAACGCATGTATCGCCAAGTGGCCATCTCCAACCTGCTTAGCCATTATTTTGCACAGCTGTCGACCCAACCAAACTGGCACTGGCCGCATCTCGTCGCTCCTATCCCCCTAGCGCCTTCGCGGCTGGTGTGGCGTGGCTTTAATCAGGTGGTGCGGCTATGGCAAGACGCCCTGCCGCCCCAGCTGTTTGTCACTAACCTCTTGGAGCGCCACCATGGTACTCGGGCTCAGGCCAGACTTGGGGCCAGGCAAAGACGTAAAAACCTAGCTCAGGCCTTTAACCTTCAGGCCGATGTGCATAATCTAGATATTGCCTTGGTGGATGATGTGCTGACCACGGGAGCGACCCTGGATAGCGCCGCAAAACTACTAAAAAAAGCAGGAGCCCGCTCGGTGTCCGCCTGGGTCGTCTGCCTCACCGCCAAAACATAATACCAATTCACTTAATATAAAAAAGCCGACTAAAACGCCGGCTTTTGCTTGGGAGAAAACTGCTATTTGCAAGCGGAAGCTTTACTCGCCGCTGGCATCTATATGCGCGCCAAAGAATAAGGCATTACTGAAAATACGGCTGCTGCCATACCAGAAGCCCCTGAATACCGGGTTGTCTGTCATGGCCACCACGGCACCACGGCCATAGCTATGGGCCAGGATGGCACCACCGTTGGCGATTTGTGCCAGGTTTTGCTCATGAGTAAAACCGGCAAGCAAAGGTTTTTCCGTATAGGTCGCCACATTCACAAAGGGCACGGACGCTTGCTCCAGCAAGAAGGTGCCGTTCTTAAATACCGGCAACTCGTCGCGGGTTAATGAGTAACTTAGCGGATGGCTCAAATCGACCTTGGTATTAAAAATCGCGCCGGCAATACGCTGCTTACCCGCCAGCATATCCCTGTCGCCATAAGTCAGGCCTTGGGTTGAAAAAGCCGCCGCCATGTCTTTACGGGACAAATAGCTGGCCTTTAATACCTGTTCATCGGCCAGGAATTGCGCCCCGCCCTTATGGCCCCAGACCACACCGCCATTACGTACCCAAGTGTGCAGCTCGGCTTTAAATGACTTTGCCAAACTGGCATAACGGCCGTTGGCAAAAACGATATGGGTGTAGGTATTCAAATCGACCTTAGTTAACTCGTCGGCCTCGATAATACTCGGCGTTAAACCCACATGGCGGTCAAGGTAATACCAAAGCTCACCCACTTCATACTGGCTGCTTTGCTCACCGCCTACCAAAAGCACCTTGGGTAACTTCACTGGTGCTAACTGGCGCGACCCCAGGTCGACGCCACGACGGGTTAACCCTGAATCGATACCATGCACATCAATATCAAATTCGGCACTGACCTGGTTTAGTACCCTTAACCAGTCGTCGCGCTGCTGCAATCCTGCAGCAATCACGATTGAACCGGCGGCCAGCTCACGACTTTGGCCGTCGCTGCTGGCGGTAAATGGCGCCAGGGCGACACGCGCTTCTATGCCTTGCTGCAATAGCTTGGTTAGCAGTTTAGGGGCGTGATAATCGAACCACTCAAAGGCAAAGGCATAATGAGGCTGCAATACCTGTTGCGAGGCACTGCTGCTTGGTGACCAAGGCTGCGACGCCACATCTAAGCCGCGAACGCTAGTTAGCTCTTTAAATTCCAGGTTAAAGGCATGGGCCAAGGTCCAGCCGGAAACATCATAAAAGGTATTATCGACAAAGTTCTGCTGCTCGCTAAAAATGGCCTTGATCAAGCGATATTGGCGCTGTGACAAGGGCACCAGATAACTGCTTTGGGCTGCAAACTGCTGCTTTTCCACGGTCGCATCTTCTTGCAGCGCATACGCCTTTATCTCATGTTGGGCCAGGATAGAGAGGAAATAACGCAACCGAGTTGAATCTTTTGGCGCACCGACCACATAACCCTTTATCTTGTCTTTATCGGCAAGTTGACTCGCCTGAGCAAAGAAATCTTGCTGATAATCGAGCAGCTGCTGGCGCTTTTCGACCACGGCATCAAAGGTCGAAAAGTTGGTTAGCAGCTGATTTTTAATGGTAAATGGAAACTCCAAACGGCCATTGATGGTGTCCTGCACATGGCCGCGACTGCTGCCCTGCTCAAACAAAATACCGACGCTGCCATTTACATCCGGGTAGGTCGAGCCCTTGCCCACATAAAAGTCATCGAACGCTTCCTCGGTAAAATACAGGCGATCATGGCTGTCGAGAATACGGGCGTGATGTTCGGCTATGGCCTTGGTCAGATCCACGTTTTCGTCAGGCGTCAGCGGGTTTTTACGACTGGGGATACCAGGCTGGAAGAAGAAGGTGCTGTTTGGCCCCATTTCATGAAAGTCGGTCAGCACATTGGGCTGCCAGCGCTGAAACTGGGCGATACGGGCTCGCGACTCAGGGTGCTGTAATAACAACCAGTCGCGGTTGAGATCGAACCAATAATGGTTACTGCGGCTGCTTGGCCAGTTTTCATTGTGCTCGCGGGTATTGGGATCGGCACTGGGCACCATGGCGCGGTTAGAGTTAGCCCAGTTGGCAAAACGTGCCAGCCCGTCCGGGTTTAACGAGGGGTCGAGCAGGATCACTGTTTCCTGCAACAGGCGTTCAACGCGCTGGTCCTGCGCCGCGGCCAGATAATAAGCCACTAACAGCGCGGCGTTACTGCCGGAAGGCTCATTACCATGGACGCTGTAACCCATGTACATAATCGCCGGAGCGGTTTTCGATGAGCCCTTGTCTTCGCCCGTCACTCGGGCCAGGTGAGCCTGACGCACCTGCTCAATATTGGCCAGTCGCTCGGGTGCAGCTATGGTCAGCATCACCAAAGGACGCTGCTCATGGGTATAGCCTATGGTTTGCATTTGCACACGATCGCTGTGCTCAGCTAGCTCACGCATATAATAAACCAGCTGGTCGTGACGCACATGCCACTGACCAACCTCATAACCCAGTACCGATGCCGGCGTGGGCACCTTAGGGTCAAATTGAACCTCGTCACCAAAATAGTAGCTGAGCGGTTGCGCGCTCAGGGATGAGGCAAAGGCAGTTAATAATAAAAGTAAAATTCGGCGCATTAGGATAACAGTGAGTTAAAAACCATATTCTCACGCTACCATTGGCTTAAAATTAAGCCAACTTTTTACGTTCAACACTGGCGACAACGCGATGAGCGGAGTATCATAGCCATTAACCGAGTAAAACAGTCAAGTATAGTGTTGTTACTATGATCACAATTTCAGAAACCGCGCAAAGTCACTTTGCAAAACTACTTTCAGAACAAGCAGATGGCACTAACATCCGAGTGTTCGTTGTTAATCCTGGTACCTCAGGGGCCGAATGTGGCGTGTCATACTGCCCGGCCGATGCGGTTGAAGAAGATGATATTCGTCTTAACTTCAACGGTTTTGATGCGGTAGTCGACAAGGAAAGTGCACCTTTTCTAGAAGCGGCGGAAATCGATTTCGTAACCGATAAAATGGGCACCCAACTGACCCTTAAAGCGCCTAATGCCAAGGCCCGTAAACTGTCGGACAATGCCACTTTGGAAGAGCAGGTTGAGCACATGCTGCAAACCGAGGTTAACCCTCAGTTGGCTAACCACGGCGGCCAGGTACAATTGGTTGAAATCACCGCCGAAGGCATTGCCGTGCTGCAGTTTGGCGGCGGCTGTAATGGTTGTTCCATGATCGATGTCACGCTAAAAGAAGGCATCGAGAAGGAAATGGTCGCTAAATTCAGCGAAATCACAGGCGTTCGTGATATCACCGAACACAGCCATGGCGACCACTCTTACTACTAAGTTTGCGACGCTGATTAGCGCTTGGGCGCCAAGCCCAAGCGCAACCTCAAACCCTTTCTTATCGGCCTTGGCATTTTTACCAATCATTTCGTCTTGTTATTGCAGTAAAGCATCCGCCTTTAGCAATTGACGATAACGCACCGCCAGACTAATGCCACGCAGCGCCATAAAGGCGGTCATGGCTGCCCACAGGGCATGATTTCCCCAGCCTTGGGTTAACACAAAGACCCCGAAAAAGCCCACTAAGGCAGATAGCATCATGGTGTTGCGCATATCCTTGGCACGCATAAGACCGACAAAAATACCGTCGAATAAAAAACAACTCATGGCAATAAGCGGCATCAGCACCAGCCAGGGCAAATAGGCGATAGCCAGGCTGTTAACCTCGGGCACATCGGTGAGCAAGCGGATCACCTGCTCCCCAAAAACATAAAAGCCCACAGCATAAAGCACCGCAAATACAGCACCCCACTGTAAGCTAATACTTACCCACATTCTAATACCATGCACGGATTGCGCCCCACGCGCCTGCCCCACCTTGGCCTCGGCGGCATAGGCAATGCCATCCATGGCAAAGCTGATCAAGAGCAGGAAGTTCAGTAGTACCGCATTGGCGGCCAGCACCACATCCCCTAAGCGGGCACCGTAAAAGGTCATAAAGCTAAAGCACAGCTGCAGCATTAAGGAGCGCAGGAAAATATCGCCATTGAGGCGCAGCAGGGCACCCAGTTGCAGCAATCGGGCGCCGAAGGACCAACACCAGTGCAACTGCAGCTTGGCAAACAATCGCGATACCAACCACAGGGCAAAGGCCAAAGCGCAATAATCGGCGATCACCGAGGCCAGGGCCGCGCCCTTAACGCCCCAGCCAAAGCCGACTACAAAGAGAATATCCAAAGCGATATTGATGATATTGGTGAGCAGCACCAGTAAAAATGGACCACGCCCGTATTGCACGCCGAGCATCCAGCCCAGCAGCACCAGGTTCACCAAGGCCGCCGGGGCACTATAAATACGAATATAAAAATAATTAAAGGCCTGCTCCATGGTTGGCTGCGAAGCATCGGCAAGCAGCGCCATCAGCGACCCCAAAGGTTTTTGTAACAGCAACAAGAGCAGCGCCACCGCCAGCGCCAGCATTAAGCTTTTTTGCAGCGCCTGCACCAGCTCTTGCTTGTCTTCGGCGCCAAAGGCGGCGGCGATAAGCCCGGTAGTGCTCATACGTAGAAAGCCGGCGAGCCAAAACAAGATGGAAATAACCGTTGCACCCAGGGCAATACCTGCTAAATAATGGGCGCTGCCGAGGTGGCCGATAACCGCGGTATCAACCAGGCCTAGCAAAGGCACCGTGATATTAGATAGAATCATGGGCCCGGCAAGCAGCAATAAGCTTTTATGGTGAGTGTTGTTATGTATAGAAAATTGTCCCATTTATTCTTCTCTTTATGCGCCCTGTTTGGCGCCTCTGCCCAGGCAGCGGTTATTTTACAGTATCATCACGTCAGTAAAACCCTGCCCAAGGTAACCAGTGTCGAAGCCGATACCTTTCGCGCCCATTTACAGTATTTGCAGCAGCATGAATTTAAGGTAGTTGCCCTGGATACCCTGCTAAGCAGTCTGCAACAAGGGCAAACCTTTGACGATAAAACAGTGGCTATCACCTTTGATGACGGCTATGACAATAATATCGAGCAGGCCGCCCCTATACTGGCGGAATTTGGCTACCCCTACACCATCTTTGTTAATCCGGCTTTGATCGACGAACAAAAAGGCTATGTGATGACCTGGGCACAACTCAAGGAGCTCAGCAAACAGGGCGCCCTGATTGCCAACCACAGCAGCCGTCATGATTATCTCCATCATCGCCTTGAAGGAGAAAGCGAAGAGCAATGGCGCAGCCGCATTAAAGCCGACCTCACCAGTGCCGAAAAACGTATCGAAGAGGAAATTGGCTACAGCCTGAAATACCTGGCCTACCCTTATGGCGAGTTCAATAAGGCACTGCAGCAGGTGGTGAAAGAGTTAGGTTATATAGGCATAGGTCAGCACTCGGGTGCCCTGGGCCCAGGCAATGATTTTACCCGCCTGCCGCGCTTCCCTGCTTCTGGTTTTTATGCCGACCTGGAAACCCTGGCGACCAAGCTGGAGTCCTTGCCCTTTGCCCTGGCCAAGCTCGACTATAGCGACACTGTAACCGCCGAACCGCGTCCCAAGGTCACCCTGGAATTTGCCGAAAAGGGCTTTCATAACAATCAGTTTGCTTGCTATGTCTCCGGCCAGGGTCAAGCAGAGATCAAGTGGCTCGACGGCAATCACGTGACCGTGCAGGCCAAACAGGATTTAAAACCCGGCCGCGCCCGCTATAACTGCACCGCCCCGTCGCTGCACAAATCGGGGCGTTATTTGTGGTTCTCCCAACCCTGGGTGATCACCCAGGGTAATAGTCAATAATCGCCTTTAGCTCGCGTACCATGACCTCGGTATTGATGGTCGGTACCGAGCCGGCAACAAATTCTGGCTTAAAGATGGCGCGGATCTTCCCATCCGGGTCCACCAGCACCACGGAAGCACTGTGATCCACCAGGTAGTCGCCTTCCTGCTGCTCGCTAATGGCGTACATCAGCCCGAGGTTTTGTACAAAGGGATAGAGGTCCTGATGCGGGGCCGAAACCGCCTTGTACTGAGGATTAAAGTAGGTGATATATTGGCGACGTTTCGCCGCCGTATCCCGCTGAGGGTCCACAGATACAAACCACACATTCAGGTTATGATCTTTTACTTGCGTCTCGACCTGGCGCAATTTCGCCAGCGTCATGGGGCACACATCCGGGCAGCTGGTATAGCCTAAAAACAGCAGATCCCACTGCCCTTGTAAATCGGCCACACCAACTCGCTCGCCATGCTGATCTTCCAGACTAAAGGCATTTATCACCCGTGGCTGCTCATACACCAAGGCCTCCACATGCAATTCCGGCTTGCTACAACCCAGAGTCAAGGTTGTAAGCGCCCCAATCAGCCACCACTTAAGCGACATAAAATACCCACTTATCAATAAATAATGCGACAAAGAGTAACATTAAATGCAGGATAGAGAACTTAAAAACACGCATTGCCGATTGATGCTGAGGCTCGCGCTTTAAGCGCCAGGCATAGGCGATAAACATCAGGTTAAGCGCCGATGCCGCCAGCAGATAGAAGAGCCCGGACATGCCGATCAGATAGGGCAACACACAGACCAGAGCCAAGAGCACGGTATAACCGAGCACACAGGTTTTACAAAAATCGATACCATGGGTGACCGGCAGCATGGGAATATTGGCGCGGCGGTAATCCGCTTCACGGGCAATGGCCAGAGCCCAAAAGTGCGGCGGCGTCCAGGCAAAAATAATCATCACCAAAAGCCAAGGCGCGGCGGCCAGCTGCCCGGTTTCACTCACCCAGCCCAATAACGGCGGCATGGCACCGGCCAAACCACCAATGACGATATTTTGCGGCGTTGCCCGCTTAAGAAACAGGGTATAAACCACCGCATAGCCCACCAGCGCCAGCAGGGTTAACAAGGCGGTCAGCCAGTTGGCAGCGCCGACTAGGGCAACAAAGCCAATGCCACCGAGCAGCGCGGCAAAGGCAAAGCCCCGTCCCTCACTGACCTTCCCCTGGGCCACCGGGCGATGGCGGGTGCGCGCCATCTTCGAGTCTATTTCACGGTCGACAATATGGTTGATCACCGCCGCCGCCGCCGATAGTAAACCAATGCCGAGCAGGCTGATCAGCTGCAGCACCCAGGAGCGCCCCATATCCGGCGCCAGGGCCAGGCCAACCCAGGCGGTCAGTACCAGCATCAGTACCACCTTGCCCTTGCACATGGCCAGGTAGTCGCGCCAGCTTGCACAGTGCGACAGAGAGCTCGTTAAGGTTATTGCTTTACTCATAATTCTTCTCCTTCGCGCCTAACATTTTCGTTTTTGTAAATAGCACAACCGCACCAGGGTCAGCAGCAACAGCAGGGCCATCAGGTTATGCGCCAGCGCCATCAACAAGGGGATCTGCAAATAGATCAGGGCAACTCCCAGGGTGAGTTGGGCCGCCAGGGCGGCACCGACCGCTAAGGCCGCATTTTTAATGGTGCGCGAATAGGCAGCTTTATATACCCGCCACATGGCCGCACCGACAATCAAGAGTGTCATCAGAGCGCCAAAGCGGTGCAGCAGGTGAATAGACATGCGCGACTCGTAGGAGAGCACCCCATACTCGTAATTGGCATGCTCCATAGGCAAATGGAACACCTCGGCCAGGGAAAACGCCTCACTGCCTTCACACAGGGGAAAACCAACACAATGGGCGGCGGCATAATTGGCCGCCAGCCAGCCCCCTAAGGCAATCTGCACTACTACCATACTCAAGGCTGCCATGCTCCAACCCTGCAAGCTCTTGGCACCTGGGTCGCCACCGGGCACGGGGCGACTGTGGTTGCGCAAATACAAGAGCCATAACAGGCTGGCAATGGAGAAACCACCGAGCAGGTGGCCCATCACCACCAGAGGCTGAAGGTTCATGGTCACGGTCCACATACCCAACATGGCCTGGAAGATCACCAAGAGCACAAGCACCGTGGGCAAACGCACCGGCATACGGACCTGCTTGCCATAACGCCACGCATACAGGGCAATGGCGAGGATCAACAGCCCCAGGGTGCCGGCAAAGTAACGATGCACCATTTCCTTCAATGCCTTACCCTGATCCACCTCCATACCGGGAAAGTTTTCCTCCACCGCGGCGATTTCATGGGCCTTATCGGGCACGGTTAAAAAGCCATAACAGCCGGGCCAGTCGGGGCAACCCAGACCGGCATCGCTCAATCGCGTATAGGCCCCCAGGCCCACCACCAACACGGCCAATAAAGCCGTAGTTAACACCAGAAATTTATAGTTTTTTGTCATACTGGCCTCTTTAACTGCTACGCGCATAATTAAGTAGTTTTTTTAGGTCCTTCAACAATCCCTTGTGTACCAAGCGATTGGCGTCGGCTTGTGGAGCAAAGTCATACTCCAGCACCACCAAACCATGGTGGTCGATTAAATACAGGCTGCCGGCATTCAGCTGCGCCGGAGCCCTGTTAATATGAATACTGGGCATGTCTTGCGCCTTGGGTGCTGCTTCGCCCAAGACGGCAATGCGCACCTTGTCTTTATTTTTACCCAGAGCCACATAGAGCGACTGCAGGTCCTGCCATTGCTGCGCACAGCCCTGACAGGGCTCGGTATTAACCAGGGCTATGGTCCAGGGCGATGGCGGGTATTGCTGCCAGTCGCTCAGTTCTACCTGCTCGCTCATCAGCCGCCCTTGATTACTCTTATGGCCGGGCAGCCAGCCGGAATACAAAACCGCCACAGCGGCAACAATGGGCAGCAAAAAGCAGCCGATAAATAACATAAGGGGTTTAGGTAGCTGCATGCGTTCTCCTTGCTCGCCAATAGGCACTTAAAGCAATCACCAAGGCCGCCAGGGCAATTAAAAACCACTGCCAGGCGTAGGCCTTGTGCTTGTCTGCGGACATGGTGACCGGCTGGTAATGGGGGATGGCGCCTATGCCATCAATGGCATCTTGGGCATAGACCATAAAGGGATATATGGGTTTGCGGGTTTGCTCGCTCATCTGGGTGATGGCGATCTCTTGAATACGTTTGGGCCAGCCTTGCGGGGCCTGAGTTTCGCTCAGGGTAAACTGCGCCAGTGGGCCTTCTTTGACCAATGCCTGAGTCAGGGTGATCCCTGATGGCAAGGTGATAGTGGGCAGTTCATTGCGCTTGCTGGGTGCCGGCACAAAGCCGAGATTGACCAACAGCCAGTGACTGGCGCCAGGCGCCAAGGCCAGCACCAGCAAATCATAGCCGACTCGGCCCTGATACACCTGATTGTCCAGCAGCCAGTATTCGCTCTGCAACTGAGCATCAAAGCGCACCTGCAAACCGGTGGCATCTTCGCTTTCGATATAGCGCAGCGCCTTGGTCAAAGGCATGACCCCCTGAGCCGACCAGGAATCCAGCAGCTGTTGTCTTTGCTGTTTTTGTTCTGCCCGTTCAAGTTGCCAAAAACCCAAGCGAGTACAAACAGTTACCGCGAGGATAACCAGCCCTATCCATAAAATTGCGCTAAGCTTAGCTGTAAACACTCAACCACCAACCTCGGAGTATCCGTATCTTGCTTATTAAAATTATAATTATTGCGCTCTTGCTGACCGTCATTTACACCCTTTTCCGCGCCTTACTGGCGATGATAAAAGCCGATAACAAGGTGCCTATGTCGCGCTATTTGGGCAAACGCGTTGCCCTGTGCATCTTGGTACTTATTATTATTTTGCTGGCGCAGCAGTTTGGTCTGCTGCGCTTTAATCAATCACCGATCACAACACATACACAAATACAAACAGGCACAGCCACACCACATCTACAAAGTGCCAGTACCAGGCCGCCGCTTGAAAGGCGAAATGCTTTTCGCTGCTAAAGTGGCCCTTTAACACCCGGATCCAGACCACAATAAGCATTATGGTGCCCAGGGTTACGTGCAGGCCGTGAAAGCCGGTAAGCAAGAAGAAGGTATTGCCGTAAATGCCGGAATCCAGCTTCAGTCCTAAATCCTGATAGGCATGCACATATTCATAGGCTTGCAGGCCCAAGAAACAGATACCAAGAACTATGGTCAACAGCAGGAACAAGGTCAGTGGCGTGCGCTTATCTTTTTCTATGGCGGTGTGAGCAAACTGCAAGGTTACCGACGACACCAAGAGGATAATAGTGTTGATAAGCGGCAGCCCCTGCCAGCCCATGGCCTGGGTGCTGGTGCCATCCGGAGTGCTTTCCAGCGGCCATGCAGATGTGAATTCCGGCCATAACACTTCGCCCGTCATCACATTATTGCCATCGCCACCGAGCCAGGGCACCGCCAGCATACGGGCGTAGAACAAGGCGCCGAAGAAGGCGGCAAAGAACATCACCTCGGAGAAAATAAACCAGCTCATGCCCTGTCTGAAGGAGCGATCCATCTGCATCGAGTAGAGACCGCCATGGGACTCGCTGATGACATTACGAAACCAGCCCACCAGCATGTACAGCAACACGGCAA
Source organism: Pseudoalteromonas sp. T1lg76 (assembly GCF_002964725.1). Classification (NCBI taxonomy): domain Bacteria; kingdom Pseudomonadati; phylum Pseudomonadota; class Gammaproteobacteria; order Alteromonadales; family Pseudoalteromonadaceae; genus Pseudoalteromonas; species Pseudoalteromonas sp. T1lg76. Next base: position 10,361 of record NZ_PQCE01000034.1, on the reverse strand, counting down.
TACCGGCAAACAACAGGTAATGGCCATGGCTACTTTCCTGCTCCATTTGCATCACGGTTAGACCCGCACCGGCGGCGATAAAGAACAGCGCCACCGCGCCGACTATCGGCCAGGGACTTTGCGCCGGCACATAGTACTTTTGATACTCTTCACTCATATTCATGCCTCATTTGGGTTATCGCGCCGCCGCCACTAACGACTCGCTATGCTTGGCGCTGATATCAAAAAGCGTATATGACAGCGTTAGCTCCTCGTATTCGGGGGGCAACGCCGGATCGACATAAAATCTTAATTGATATTCTTGTTGTTCGTTGGCCTGCAAGGTTTGCTGGTCAAAGCAAAAGCACGCCAGTTTATGTAGGTATTTTGCCGCTAACCCAGGAGAGACAGACGGAATGGCTTGCATCACCCGGGCCTGATCGCTGGTATTGGCCGCCGCAAAGGTCACTAGGCTCATCTCGCCGGGCTTAACCACCACAGACTGCTGCTTAGCGCTGACCTTAAAGGGCGCACCGCTTTGGGCATGGGTGGTAAAGCTCACGGTAACCTCACGGCTGTTATCCACCCGCTCGCTTTGCTGCGCCTGCTCCATGGAGGGTTTGCCGTTAAGGCCGGTGACATCGCAGAACACGTCGTACAAGGGCACCAGCGCAAAGGCAAAGGCGAACATCGCCAGGGTGCCTAATAAGAGCTTTCTTAACAGCGGCATATGGTTCATTTATTTCACCTCGGGCGGCGTTTCAAAGGTGTGATACGGCGCCGGTGAAGCCACCTGCCACTCTAAGCCCTCGGCTCCGTCCCACACCTTGGCCGGGGCCTTTTCGCCAGCCTTGATGCATTTAAACACCACGGCCACAAACAGCAGTTGCGATAGACCAAAGGCAAAGCCGCCGATACTGATGATGGCGTTAAAGTCGGCAAACTGCAGCGCATAGTCGGGGATACGACGCGGCATGCCCGCCAAGCCAACAAAGTGCATGGGAAAGAAGAGCACGTTGACGCTTATCAGCGACATCCAGAAGTGCCACTTCGCCAGGGTGGTGTTGTACATATGCCCGGTCCATTTCGGCAGCCAGTAATAGGCCGCGGCCATAATGGAGAACACCGCCCCGGTAACCAGCACATAGTGGAAATGCGCCACCACGAAGTAGGTATCATGGTATTGGAAATCCACCGGTGTAATCGCCAGCATCAGGCCGGAGAAGCCACCCAGGGTAAAGAGCACGATAAAGGCGATGGCAAACATCATCGGCGCTTCAAAACTGATGGAGCCGCGCCACATGGTGGCCACCCAGTTGAACACCTTGACCCCGGTGGGCACGGATATCAGCATGGTGGAGTACATAAAGAAGAGCTCGCCGGCCAGCGGCATGCCGGTGGTAAACATATGGTGCGCCCAGACCACGAAGGACAACAAGGCAATGGACGCGGTGGCATACACCATGGAGGAGTAGCCAAAGAGTTTTTTACGCGAAAAGGTGGGCACTATGGTGGAGATAATACCAAACGCCGGCAAGATCATGATGTACACCTCGGGGTGACCGAAGAACCAGAAAATATGCTGGAACATCACGGGATCGCCACCACCGGCGGCATTAAAGAAGTCGGTGCCGAAGTATTTATCCGTCAGTACCATGGTCACCGCCCCGGCCAGAACCGGCATTACCGCAATCAGCAGGAAGGCGGTGATCAGCCAGGTCCATACGAACAGCGGCAGCTTCATCCACTTCATGCCCGGCGCTCTCAGGTTGACGATAGTCACTATGACGTTAATGGCACCCATAATGGAGCTGATACCCATAATATGGATGGCAAACACAAACAGCGCGGTATTGTCGTTGCTGTAGGTGGTCGACAGCGGCGCGTAGAAGGTCCAACCAAACGCCGGGCCGCCCCCATCCATAAACAGCGACATCAGCAAGATCGCAAAGGCGAAGGGCAGGATCCAGAAGCTCCAGTTGTTCATGCGCGGCAAGGCCATATCCGGCGCCCCGATCATCATGGGGATCATCCAGTTGGCCAGGCCGGTAAAGGCCGGCATCACCGCACCGAAGACCATGATCAAGCCATGCACCGTGGTCATCTGGTTAAAAAAGTGCGGGTCGACTAATTGTAATCCCGGCTGAAACAGCTCGGCGCGGATCACCATGGCCATGGCGCCGCCGGTTAAAAACATCAGCAGCGAAAACAGCAGGTATAGCGTGCCTATGTCTTTATGGTTAGTGGTAAAGAGCCAGCGTTTAATGCCAGTCGCAGGCCCGTGATGTTCGTGTGTTGCAGCTGCTGTACTCATTGTTCTTCCCCATCAATAAAGGCCTGGATCGCACTTGGTTGCACCGTATCGCCGGTGTCATTACCAAAGGCATTACGCTGGTAAGTAACAACGGACGCGAGCTCTTTAATAGTGAGCTGGCTAACAAACGCCTGCATGGCGGTGCCAGGTTTACCGTGTACCACGATATCGATGTGGTCTTTGATTTCGCCGGTCGCGATTGGGCTGCCCTTGATTGCCGGGAATACTCCGGGAACGCCGAGACCAGTCGGTTGGTGACAGGCTACGCAGCGGGTCATATAGATCTTCTCACCAGTGCTCATGAGCTCGTCATGAGACAAGGTTTGGTCGAGTAAGGCAGCATCGGCATCGGCCTGGTCTAACATCGCTTGTTTTTGCGCCGCCAGCCAGATATCAAACTCCTCAGGGGATTTCGCTTCAACCACCACGGGCATAAAGCCGTGGTCCTGACCACACAGCTCGGCACATTGACCGCGATAGATACCCTCTTCGTTAACCTTGGTCCAGGCCTCGTTGATAAAGCCTGGGTTGGCGTCTTTTTTCACCGCAAAGTCCGGCACCCACCAGGAGTGAATAACATCGTCCGAGGTCATCAGAAAACGCACTTTTTTACCGGTTGGGATCACCAGCGGCTTATCCACTTCCAGCAGGTAGTTTTCGCCTTTATTCTCGGCATTTTGAATTTGCTCCTGAGGGGTGGCCAGCAGCGAATAAAAGCCCAGATCATGGCCCATGTATTCGTAATGCCACTTCCACTGCGAGCCGGTCACCTTAATGGTGATGTCCGCCTTGCTGGTGTCTTCCATGGCGATCAAGGTCTTGGTCGCCGGCACCGCCATGCCGATAAGGATAAGAAAGGGAATAGCGGTCCAAAGAATTTCGACCTTAGTGCTTTCATGGAAGGTGGCGGCGGTAACGCCCTTGGATTTACGGTGCCTGAGCAAGGCCCAAAACATGACCGAGAATACGATCACCCCAATCACACAGCAGATGATAAATATCGTCATATGCAATTGGTAAACATTCTCGCTGATATCCGTCACCCCGGGGCGCAAGTTGTACTTGCTGTTGGCCAAGGCCAGATGGGGAGCAAACAAACACAGCAACATGAGGGAGCAAAGCTGCTTCATGTACCATCTCCTTAACTACGCGCAACGCAAAAAGGGAAGAGGCAATTACTGCTAGCCAATCTTCGTTATTATTATGCTTGGACTGGCCGATTCAATTTTCTGCAAACAAAGTGCGCAAAAAGCAACCAGCAAAGCCTGTAATATAACCAATTAGTCAAGAATTGAGCGAATAGCAAGAAATGAAGCGTTTTTGTTTTTCTTTTTTAAATAAATATTTGGGGGATATTCAAACTGTTAGCGCGTAAGGAAAGAAAGGAGAAAAGCGCCGTAAAACCCCCAATAAACGGCGTATCGGGGGCAAAAATACCGAATAAAACCTACATCCAGTCGGCGTTTCGAATTACACCAACGGCTAAGCCCTCAATATCAAAGGATTCATGTTCTAAATCGACTTCGATGGGAGCAAATTCTTCGTTTTCCGCATGCAGGAAAACCTTGCGGCCCGCCTTTTCCAGGCGCTTCACGGTTACGTCGTCACCCACTCGGGCTACCACCACCTGACCGTTTTCGGCCACTTGCGCACGGTGTACCGCCAGCAGATCGCCATCAAGAATACCGATATCCTTCATACTCATGCCGTTAACCCGTAGCAGATAATCCGCCGCCGGTTTAAACAACATGGGGTCGATTTGGCAATGGCTCTCGATATGCTCCTGCGCCAAAATGGGCTCACCGGCGGCAACCCGACCGATTAACGGCAGGCCTAATTGCTCCGGCTCTTCTTCCTCAACCAGCTGAATACCGCGGCTGGCACCGGGTTTCATTCTGATCACCCCTTTTTTGGCCAGCGCCTTCAGGTGCTCCTCAGCGGCATTGGCACTGCGAAAACCTAATGTTTGTGCAATTTCGGCGCGCGTCGGCGGCATGCCTGTGTCTTTAATAAAGACTTTGATCAGCTCTAAAATTTGCGATTGGCGATTAGTTAAAGGGCGCATACAACTGGTTTTCCATACAGTACATTTAACTGTGAGTATATACAGTTGTCAGAAAATCGCAAATATATTCAATGATTTTGCTGCTGCCACAGTCAGGAGTTATTTCTAAGCTGTATCAGCGACTGCGCAAATACTTGAAAAAGCGCCTACAGTTATAGGTAGCCGATTTCGCATCGAAGCATTTTAAATGAAAGAAGGAACCCAATATGCTCTGTATCAGCCTAGATAATGAACATGATATTGGCGTATTTACCCCCCATGGCGAGTTGTCTGCCGCCGACTTTATAGCCGCCGTACGTATTATAGATCCCTATATAGAGCGTCATGGTGGACTCAAGGGGCTGATGATAGCCACCCGTCACTTTCCCGGCTGGGATTCGTTTGCGGCCTTGTCGGCGCACCTGCGCTTTGCCCGCGACCACCATAAGAGAATCAGCAGGATAGCCGTAGTTACCGACTCTCCCCTGGCCATGCTCGGCGAGCATTTAACGGCGCATTTTATCAGTGCCGAAATCAGAGCCTTTCAATATGACCAGATGGAGCAAGCACGTAACTGGGTGAGTGAGGCCGATTAAAAACTGCTGTTGGGCGTTTCTAAAAATGCTGTTTCCTCTGGTGTCGACCGACGCCCGAGTATAGCGTTGCGATGCGGGTAGCGACCAAAGCGGTCGATAATCGCCTTATGGGCCAGCTCATAGGAATAACTCTCCAAAGGCCGAAACAGGTGCTCGGCAAGCATATGAATGACGGCACTTTCGCTGTGCATATAAGGCATGTATAAAAAGCCACGCTCCTGCTCATTGAGCAGCAGGTCGTAGCCCTTTTCTAACGCATGCTGAGCCAGGCATAAGGCCTGAGCATCCTGGGCAAAGGCACTGGCGGTATCGCGATAGATATTACGGGAGAATTGATCGAGCACGATAATTTCACTCAGGGCACCGTGGGCACTGCTACGCCAATGATAGAGCTCTCCCCGACTGGCGGCGCGGTGAGTCTTGGCAAACAGCTCGGTAACCCTAGCATCGAAGGTCGCACTCTTTTTAAACCAGTCCTCGCTGTTGCACTGGTTAAACCAAAAATCATACACGGATTGAAAGTCCATAGACCCTCCTTCAACATTTACACCCAGGTCGTTACTGACAGTCTAGTCAAATCCGGCCCTCAGGTGATAGCAAGGCCGCCGAAGATATCGCCGCCCTGTTCCTCTTTTTGCGCTCGCTAACCGTCGTAAAAGGCTTGCAGAAGCCCAGGCGAGTGCAGCACTATGTGGAACACAGTGCCAATGAGTGCAAATAACCCCCTTTAACCATGCCGCCGTATAAGGAATCTGTATGAGTATTCAGAATCATGAAAACGATCTACCGGTCACAGAGCAGCCAGACTCGAGTGTAAGCGAAAACACCCCAAGTATTTGGGCCCAGGAAATCGATTTTGATCTTTGTCGGGAACTCGACCTCGGCGTTGGCGCCAAGGGCACGCTTATGACCAAACTCGGCATTGAAATCAGCGAAATCGGCCCGGATTACCTGGTGGCCACCATGCCAATCGACAACGAGCTCTACAACCCCATCGGCATAGTCCACGGCGGCGCCTACGTGGTACTGGCCGAAACCGTCGCCAGCTACGCCGCCAACTTCGCCGTCGACATCAATAAATATTACTGCGTCGGCCAGGAGATCAACGCCAACCACCTCAAAGCCTCACGCACCGGCACGCTCAAAGCCGTAACCAAACCCGTGCACCTGGGCGGCCGCTCATCGGTGTGGGAGATTAAGATCTACAACAGCGCTGGCGATTTGTGTTGTATTTCAAGGATGACCGCGGCGGTGGTTGAGAAAAGGAGTAAAAGCGCAGGGCTTTAATGGGGGATTGTTCTAGCGAGTTTGGTGTTCGCTCTTTAGAACGATTTGCAATTTGAGATCTTGTCGGGTCGCCGACTACGACTTAGAGGAAATGCTTGTCCATTTCCTCTAAGAACTCCTAGGACACCCCAACATTTGCTTGATGCTTCCGCATACTGTGGCGGCCAACGCACACAGCGAAACTCGACATCGTGTCTCGATTCGCTTAACTCGGCGTCCTGCCTCGTTGTGCTACCCGCCCCACCATGCTCAGCGCAAATGTAAGGGGGCTCAGCATGGCGGTGAGATTTGCGTAAATTATTTAACTATTGCCACATTGGCAGTTGTTGCCAATGTTCTGGAAAACCCATAGGGGCTGTGTCAATATCATGATTATCTATCAACGCTTTTAACCTGCTCTTCCAACTATGTTCAGGGCTAATTTTATCCAACAAAAAGGCTAGCATTACCAGTGTGTTGTATAACTCGCGGGGACTATGAGCGTTGAGGCTCTGTATTAGGTAATCAGGGCCATTATGTGGCAATTTCATGCGAAAGGTGAAATCTCGGTTCCATAGCCGAGCATGATGGGCACAGATATTTCTCGCAGTGGTTAGATGGTGAAGGAACGAAGCAAGCACAGCTTCATTAAGATCATAAACCTGCGCAATGTCCATACGTATACGGCGGCGCTTAAGATTGCCGTAACAACGCGATAACCACCCAAAGCTCATAACTTCACTGATAATCCAGATAGCAGGTGTGGCTTCTTGGTATTTTTGGGCCTGCTTCTTAATATTCCTGTCGGAAGTTCGATTTACTTCACTGAGCAAGTTATCCAAGAAGGAGTCATGAGCGAAATCCTTCGCATTAAACAGTTCCTTGTTTAGATGCGCGTGTGACCCACCCTCTTTGGCCACGTGATAGGCCCACTGAGTACGTAGCGATACTTCAACCCTTTCTATTGCATCAAGCAAAAGCAGCCTTAATTCCCGATCAAATACATACAGATTCAGAACGCTTTCAAAGCTGGTATCGGGTTTAAATTGGTGAGTGTTGTGGTCACCAATAAAAGACCACCAATAAGTACCTAAACGGTAGTAATTAATATGGCGAAGGTAGGCAAGTGCCCGAGGGCGATCGGTAACACGCATACCCCGCTCTATAAGACGGTCTAGTTGCTGCTCGAAAGATAAAGGTGGCTTATCAAATTCCATTTGCGTCACACCAAAAAATTAACCCCTCACAGGGCGCTGTTCTTATGGGTAGCGGGAGGGGTGTTGTTACCGATAATTATACAGTGTGTATCGCCTTTTGCAATTTGAGTTGAGTGCATCGCGTATCAGCACGCTCAAAGCCGTGACCTAACTCGCACACCTAGGCAAGCGCTCATCAGTGTGGGAGATAAAAATTTATGACAGCGCAGGGGACTTGTGTTGTATTTCAAGGATGACCGCGGCGGTGGTGGAGAAGACCAAGGGTCGCGGGCTTTAAGAGGGTTTCTGATTTTCAAGTGCGGTGCTAAAAAACAGGGGCGATGAGATGTTTTTTAGAATCATGCCATAGCTTCACACCCACATAAAAATGGCCGCTTGTCGCGGCCTTTTTAGTCAATAATAGGAGGGGTTAGATCCTGAGGTGTAAAATTACCAATAAAGTATTTCATAGCAGTAACCTCTAAATAAGACTTTGAACTATCATTGAACTGACAAAAAAGACACTTACAAGGAAGCGTCTCTACTTGTGATGATAGTACACTAAACTAGAGCATTGCAACATCAAAATAATTAGGCTTTAAACAATTTCGAACTCTTTTAGTAATTCTATAAATTGAACATTATGCTTAATCCCTTCAAAGTCTGACTCTTTTGGAATCTGGTTTCTAACGCTTTCGTCCTTGTCTTTGGTTAGGGCTTTGCGCAATTGCTCAATTATGAGGTCTAGTTCTCTGCCATTTAATGCTAAATAGCATGCATAGTTATAGTGCATTAGATATGTCACCTCTTCTGAAAATTTGATAGCGGATTCAATGGAAGTCAGTGCAGCTCCTAATTCACCCATTCGCTTCTGACAACACGCTAACTTCCACAACACACTTGGATCTTGAGGGAAACTATTCAAATATTCATTAAAGTAATCGATACCTTTTTGATAGTTACCTTCATTAAGAGCAACAGCACCCTGTAGTTTCAGCTGTTCGAATTTCAAATTATTCATGTCTTCAGATACATTGGAAACTCGTTCATCAACCACTTTTATGTCTGCACTAGCACCTGACGATAAGTTAACTTTTTTACTAAACTCTTCGTGCCTATTAAGAAACTCCACAAACTCTTTGAAAACTTCTATTCTGGATGGACAAACTCTATAGCCTTCTCCGTCATTCGGAATAACGATTTCCTCTCTTAGAAGCACATCTGTTGTTACATTTAGCTCTGTACTATCGACAGAAAGGATTTCAGAGGTCATGAGCAATTTGCTATCCGATATTGCTCTCTCTAGAAAAGTTAACAAGTGCTTAGTCTTTATTGATTGGTTCGACACAAAATAGTTGAAGAAAAAAGTATCTTTTGTCGCCAGTTTATTGCAGTTATAGCTCTTGAATAATTTCACCAATTCGCGCTTCTCTTTTTTCTCTTTCCAAGCATCGTATCCTGCTAAAAAGGCTCCAAGCACGACGAGTACACATATAAAAAGTATGCCGTAAATTACAACCCTTGTTATCTGAATTCCTATAGAAGCTACGAAAGTCGCATCAAGAAAAGATCTACTCTCAACAGTATTTGTATCATATACAACATCAATTCTGTCAAGCGAAGCAATTTTTCCGAAGGACTCTATTTTAGGCTCATCACCATTTCCATACATTATGAGTAGTTTTATATCGAAATAGTTTCCAGCATCAATAATTACCTCTGAAAATGTAACCTTAGTATCACTTTCGACTATTAAAGCTGCTTTATTCTTCAAATATTGCTGGCTTGCATTCACTATTTTAGGGGGTTCTGCCAACTTACCTTCCAGCACCTCAAAACCAACAGGTGCGGTCAAGTCATACGACTGTTTTGATATAGCCATATTGCCTTGGTTAACAACTCTTAGAGTTATTAACTGAAGATCTTGCTTAGACTTACTCAGGCTTTCGCCATCATAAAGTATGTCTAACTTCCCAACCTCTTCTTTTATATCAAGAACAGCAGAGCTAGAAGAGATTATAAAATTTAGATCAGCTTTACTTTCATTGAAAAAGCCTAAGTATATAGATAAGCCACCAAAGAAAATTGCCAGAATAAAGCCTGAGAAAGACCAAGGAAATTTACTTTCTATCCCTTTAAAGTAAGACATCAGAAAATTAAACCTATTTACTACCCACCATAAGGAAAAATTATATTTTATATTATGCGTAAAAAATAGATGAAGATCACATCAAGGTAAAACGAGGATTAATTTTCATCACTAACCTAAAACCTACGATGCGCTAATCAACACCCCGTTTAAATTCGCGCTGGAGAAATCGGCTTTTGCTGCGGCGCGTGGCTAAGACAGCGAGGCACGATGCCGAGCTAGATTTATCGGCACAGGGAAGTGCCGTTAAATCGTGTCGCAGCCTAAGCGGAGCGTTTAGCAAAAACCTGAGTTCGGAAGCATTGGCGAATTATGGGCGCCTTGGTTGCCGTCGCCAACGCGACAAGAACTCACTGTGCAAAGCTGTGGGGAGTTTTAACGGAAGAAGTGAGTAGAGAGACAGATACTAAAAGAAGAGTGTTTAAAAGGCCGCATAGCGGCCTTTGGTGTTTATGGTGAGTTGGGTGCATGCAATCTAAGTTACCTACATCACTACCCTGCAAGGAATTCATCCCTGAAGCTGGGTTCCTGTCGGCATCCCTGCCTCCACCTCCGAGCGCTGCGAAGCTGTGCTTCGGTCGCTCGTCGCCCCTCACGCCGTGAAGGTGGTCTATAAGGTTTTTACGCATAAAAAAAGGCGCCCTAAGGCGCCTTTTTATTAAGCGTAAAAGCTTATTCTACGATAGTTGCTACAACACCAGCACCTACTGTACGACCACCTTCACGAATCGCGAAACGTAGACCTTCGTCCATCGCGATTGGGCAGATTAGTTCAACAGTCATCTTGATGTTGTCGCCAGGCATTACCATTTCTACG
>NZ_PQCE01000033.1:0-105319 GCF_002964725.1 Pseudoalteromonas sp. T1lg76 | reverse complement strand
GAGAGATGGCTGAGTGGTTGAAAGCACCGGTCTTGAAAACCGGCATAGGTTAATAGCCTATCTAGGGTTCAAATCCCTATCTCTCCGCCAAATTTATCAAACTGATTCGCGCCGGAGAGGTGGCCGAGTGGCTGAAGGCGCTCCCCTGCTAAGGGAGTATAGGGTTTGTAGCTCTATCGAGGGTTCGAATCCCTCCTTCTCCGCCATTAGTTTTGGAAAAAACCGCGCATTGTCGCGGTTTTTTGCTTTTCGGCGTTCAGTCGCAAGCGTCCAGCCTTCGGCGTCTCTGAACTGCGAAGTAATACTTCGGTTTCTGAGACCCTTCTCCGCCATTAGTTTTAAAAGAACCGCCTTTACGGCGGTTTTTTTATAACTAAATTTCGAGCAGGCGGACTTGGTTCGAACCCTTGTTCGACAAAATGTCAGGAACATTTTGAGCCGCGCAGGCGCCTATAAGGGCTAGCACAGGGACGTGCTAGAGCTACAAAATGCCTGGAGCATTTTGAGCCGCGTAGGCGCCTATAAGGGCTAGCACAGGGGCGTGCTAGAGCTACAAAATGTCAGGAACATTTTGAGCCGCGCAGGCGCCCGTAGGAGTGAGTGCGGCTGCAAGCGCAGGAGGCACGAGCGCTCATCCCCACTCGAAGCCATTAGTTAACGAAGAAAAACCGCGCATTGTCGCGGTTTTTTGCTTTTCGGCGTTCAGTCGCAAGCGTCCGAAGTTCAATCTCGCCCCCACCTCCTTAACTAAAGCTTAATTAGAGCTTGGTACTATCGGCAATATACCTATACACAGCACCCACTCTGTCAGCGGAAATAGCCGCTACTAATATATTGATTGTTAACGGGGTGTTGATTTCCCAATGGAAAGTTCTAGAATCTTATAACCCTAACCATACGGACATGTCCTATGAAATACCCAGTTATATTTGCCGCGGCTCTTTGTTTGACCACCTTGCCCAGCTATGCGGCGGTTTATAAATGCACCATCAATGGCGTGGCAACCTTTAGTCAGCAGCCCTGTGGCAAAGACGCGCAAATTATTAAGGTGCGTTACTCTGGCGCTAAAACAGTGACGGCCGTGACCAGCGAAGAAGACGATTCTCAACAGCCTAATGTGAGTGAGGTAGACAGCTACCTGAAGTCGCAAGAATACGACCGCCGCATCGCCATGCACCAACGTAATATCAGTGACTACGAAACGCGTATGGCTGAAGATCTGGCGCAGCTTGAGAATATAAATCAAGCAACCGCCAACTATTTAGGCGGCGACTCTATCGACGATGCGAAGAAGCAGCAAGCAACCATAGTGCGCGCCAATTATCACGCCCTTATCGAAAATGAAAAGAACGCGATCAGCGAATTGCAAAAGTACAAAGAAAATATCAACGCGGCGGCCAAGTTAAATAAACCGCTTTAACGCTGATACCAGCTGCGCCACATCCTGTTCATCGTTATAGATGTGAAACGACACTCGGGCTCCGAGGTGGCGCGCGTCAACGCTGATATTGTGTTGCTTTAATTCCTGCATCATCTGCTCTTGCCTGTCGCCGGCATGAAGAATCAGGGTACCGCTGCGCCGCCGTGCATCCAGTGGTGATGCCGCCAGGTGGGCACATTCTTCAAGTAATTGCCCTTGCAGCTTCAAGTTATGGGCGCGCACCTTGTCGATGCCAAAGTCATTAAACCAATTGATACTGTGCGCCGCTAACACATAGGGGGCGACGCTGGGTGTACCTCCCCAAAAGCGCAGCGCACTGTCGTGGTAAGCAAAGTGATGGATATCGAACTCGAATGGATTGGCATGGGAGAACCAGCCTACATCCTTAGGTTCACAGCCAGGTAATTGCTCGGCGCTCAGCCATAAATAGGCGGCTCCCGGGCCACCGCACAGCCATTTTACGCTCGATCCTATTAGAAAATCCGGTTGCACCCGGGCCAAATCCAAGGGGATCACCCCGGCGCCCTGAGCCACATCAACCAGACTTAAGATGCCCAGCTCCTTGGCGGCGGCCACTATCTCGGCCACCGGCGCCTGACGCCCGGAATTGGAATACACCTGGCTGATAAAGACCAGATCCATATCCCCTTGCAAATGTTGCTGCCACACCCGGATATCGCTGATGTCCTCGGAGGCGGGAATAAAGACGATTTCGCTGTCCGGAGTCAGAGATTTTTGCAACGCAAAACCCATGCTGGGAAAATCCTGTTCCGACATCAGCACCTTGCACTTGTTCTTACGCAAACGCGGGTGCGCCACAACCAACTTGCTCAGGGCACTGGAAAGATTCACCTGAGGACAAAACAAGCTGGCCTCTGAGTTAAACAGGCGTGCTAATGCGACGGTAAAATCCTGCACTGCCCCGAGCCACTGTGGCCATGGCTCGTTTTGCTCCTGCTGCCAGGGAGCGAAAAAATGCTCATGAAAGTGTTGCTCCGTCGAGCGCAGCGGACGACCCACAGAGTGACTTAAGAAATAAGGCCCTGCGGGCAAACGAAACTGAGTTTTCAAAACTTAATCCACCATCTTGGTTAGGCGCTGCACATCGTCGTAGCGGGTAAAAATATCATCGCGAGGACGCGCGGCACGGCGGTCACGGAGTGTTTCCAATTGCGCCAGAAGCACGGGCAAGGGCGGACCACTGGCGGTCACCTTATCCTGATGTTCGGCACCGAGCTGCTCATTCGGCACGCGAATATACTTCTCCACCAACTGATTATGGTGCTGAATGGCGGTCTGCCCATGCAGCTTGCACACGCTTAAAAATGCTTTAAGGTTATCCTGAAACCAGCTGGCCTTATGATGCTGCTTACCCACTTTCAGGAACTCATCCATAAAGGAAGGTAAACGCATACAATCGCGTAAGATACGCTGATCTTGCGGCATCATATAGAGAAACTTATCCACCAGCAGCTGCGAATAACTGACTTCATTGGCCTGACACAGGCCCAATAGCATATCAATCACGTTTATACCGGCAAAATCGCCGGCATTAGCGCCACGATACACCTCTTTACCGACACGATATGGCTTGTAATAGGGGCGCACACAGTAAAAGAATCTATCTGTATCAAGATGCAGGAAGAGGTAGCGGTTGCTGGTCATCACATCCTTTAGGGCCTGCTCGGCTACGGCCAATAGATCGGCGGCTATGGGGTGAGAAATCCCTAAGGGCTGCAAACGCAGCAAGGCATCGGCGGCGCGCTTATAGGCCAGGATCCCCTTGGTGTTGTAATCGACAAAAAGCTTTTCATCGGCCAAGTCGGTAAAGCGTTTATACACACCGTTTTCGGCGCTGTTATGGGTAGTTAAATGAGCAGTTGCAAAACGCGGCGTGACACCAATCGAGGCGCCTATATGCATGGCCAGAGTAGAAGCCGCCGTCAACGGCGATTGGGTTTCCCGCGATGGTTCGGTAATTTCATGGCGCCGACAGGCGGCCATATACAAGCCCACATTGCCTAGCAGATCAAACGCCTTATCAAAGCCCTGATCCGTATTACCTTCATTCACCAATTGCTGGATAAGCGCATTACCCTGGGCCACCATGGCTTCTTTAATTTCCTCGCCGACTCCGACAACATTGGCTCTGTCTTCCTGCTGCCAATATAAGTCTTCCAATTCGTTATTCAGGACAACGAAGTCGGTGCGGATCCAACGATCAAACGCGACTGAGTGACCAATCATAATGTGCTCATAAATTAGTCAATTATTACTACTAATTTAGCATAACTTTAAAAGTGAAATGACTTAACTTTTGCGACTCATGCCGCAGCATTGATAAATAAACACCCAAAAACAACGTGGCTCATGAGCGACTCCAGCCAAATAATTAAAATCGCCTCATGGCCTGCTGCACTTAGGGGCCGTACTTAGGGCCGCACTTAGGGCTGGCGATTAGGGCCCGCGATTAGGGCTAGGCGTAAAATCACCGCTTTGTTATGCTGCCCGTTATAAATTATCTAGAGATCAAAGCGATGCGTTTACTGTTATGTTTCCTGCTCGGCCTAACCAGTTCTTTTAGCTGGGCACAGACCTGCCTTAGCCATATAGATGATATCGACTACATAATGGCGGCCAAAAAGAATGGCAGCCATCGCTTTGCCCAAGATGCCTCTGTGCAAGCACTCGACCTCGACTCTCTGCCGCCATTTAGCGCCTATCTGGCCTCGGCCCGAGACTGGATTGACGCACGTAACCCTAGGGCCAGCCTGCCTTGCCCGGTACACACAGAAACCGTTAAGTTACTGCAAGCTCAAGGCGCTCTGGAGGCCGACTTGACCGTGAGCGATCTGCTGAGCCCTTTTGAGCTGCGCCATCCAGGCAGCAATAAGGCCGTACTTTTATTGCATGGCCTGACCGACTCCCCCTTTAGTTATCATTCCCTGGCGGCATTTTTCCATCGCCAGGGCTTTAATGTTCGCACCGTATTACTGCCCGGTCATGGCAGCGCCGCCAGCGATCTCCAGGAGGTGAGTTTTAAACAGTGGCAAGCCCTGACCCGCTATGCCATTGAGCGCACCAGCAAGGACTTCGAACAGGTTATTATCGGCGGCTACTCCACCGGTGCCGCCCTCGCCCTGGCTAACTTGATTGAACGCCCGGTGCCACAGCAGGTGCAGGCGCTGATGCTCTGGTCACCGGCAACCGAGCCCCATAACAAACAGGGCTGGCTGGCAAAATGGATAGACCGCATTCCCTTTGTAAACTGGATAGATAAGGACGCGGATATCGACTTTGCCAAATACGAGTCCTTCCCTTTTGCCGCCGCCAGCCTCGGCCATGAGGCTATGCGCCGCATCGATACTAAACACCTAGCCAAGGCAAAACTGCCCGACTTGCCGCTTTTTGTCGTCCAAAGTGAGGTGGATACCACCATAGATTCCCAGGCCACTTTGGCCCTGGTGAAGGCCTGGCATAATCCTCAGATGCGCCCAAACAGCGCCAAGGACATGCTGATTTATTACGGTAACCCGCAAACCGCCAAACGCTATTTGGGGAAGGATTTCCCGCTGCGTAGCTACGCCTGCCAGGCCAATCAGCCACCCTGTAATAAGATCATCGACTTATCACATATCAGCGTGGTTAATGCGCCAAATCACCCCTATTACGGCGTTCAGGGGCACTATCGCAATTGCGGCTCCTACCTGGAAGATGATAAGGCTTATCGCCGCTGTAAAACCCAAGCTCAGGTGCTTATCGGCGAGCGCAGCGAGGCAAATCTGGCCAAGGGACCACTTAAGCGTCTAACCTATAATCCTTTTTATGCCGAGCTGGAGCAGGATATGCGCACCTTCCTCGGGCATTTACATGAGTAACTTCAGCGTTTGCTTTTTTTCCAGCGCCCAGGCCTTGGGTAAATCGGCCTGGCAGGCGTTTTTTGACGCGGCCGAAGATCCCTTTACCAGCTATGAGTTTATTAATGCCCTAGAACAAACGGGCTGCACCAGCGCTCGCACTGGCTGGCAACCTCACCACTTGGCGCTTTACCACAAGCAAGAGCTGGCTGGCCTCGCCATAGGCTATATAAAAAGCCATTCCTACGGTGAGTATGTATTCGACTGGGCCATCGCCGAAGCCTATGAGGCACATGGCTTTAACTATTACCCCAAGTGGCTGTGCGCCGTGCCCTTTACGCCAGTGACAGGCACGCGCCTGGCCCTAAGCGATTCGGTAAATAAAACACAGGCGTTAGCGGCCATTCGCACCGCTTTGGATGAGCAGGCGCTGCAACTGGGCTGGTCCGGCTGGCATATCAATTTTTGCTCGCAGGCCCAGGCCGAGCAATTGCAGGAGCAAGGCCTGGCAAGACGCACCACGGTGCAGTTTCAGTGGCACAACCCAGGCTACCAAGACTTCGATGAATTTTGTCGGCAATTAAAGGCCCGCAAACGTAAAAATATAATCAAGGAGCGAGCTGCGGTCGCCAAGGCGGGGCTTAGAATAGAGGTTGCCAGTGGTGATGAAATTACGTCGGTGCATATACAGGCGCTTAGTGCCTTTTATCAGCGCACCTACCTCAAACGCTCGGGTCATCTGGGCTATTTGAATGCCGACTTTTTTACCCGACTAAAACAGAGCATGAGTGAGCATCTGGTGGTGATAAGCGCCTATGACGGCGAGCAAATGGTCGCCGCCAGCCTGTTTCTGCGTGGCCAAAACACGCTTTACGGGCGTTACTGGGGATGCCTTGAGCACTATGACCGCCTGCACTTCGAGCTTTGTTATTATCAAGGCATAGAATATTGCATAAATCAGGGGTTGGCGTACTTTAACGGCGGCGCCCAAGGGGAACACAAACTTGCGCGAGGCTTTACCCCTCAGCTGACCCATTCCTGCCACCGCTTTATCAACAGCCCCTTTGCTGCCGCCATTGATGACTTTATCGTCCGCGAAACGCGACAACACAGCCTATATTTGCAGCAATGTACCGGGTTATCTCCGTATAAAGTGCAATAAGCGATTGTTGGCGGGCATGGCGATATCGGCAGCCAATTCCAGCCCGGCGGCTGCGGCCAAACCCACCACCCATTGCTGGTCACGCAAACCGCTTAAGGGGTCGCGCTCACGCAGACTGGCATCGAAGCGGGCATTGCTGTCGCTGGTGTAGGCGCCGTTGTAATTAAAGGGGCCATAAATGCACAAGTTACCGCCTTGGCTAAGGTGCTGCTTAACGCCATGGAAAAATGCTCGCACCAACTCCTCGCTAACAATATGCAGGGTATTGGCGGTGAAAATGCCGTCAACTTGCGCCAACGGCCAGCTTTGTCCGAGATCCAACGCCAGCGGTGGCAAAATATTGCCGCTCTCGGCAGTACATATAACCTGCTTGATCAGCTCATGGTTATAGGCTAAATCGCTTGTTTGCCAAAGTAAGTGCGGCAAATGCGCGGCAAAATGCAGCGCATGCTGGCCGGTGCCAGAGCCAATTTCCAATACCCTTTGGGTCTGAGCAAAGATCTGCGTCAACTCGGCGAGAATCGGCCCCTTATTGTTCTCACATGCCTGGGATAAGCCGCTAATTTTCATAATCTAAGGTCGTAAGAAGAAATTAAATTCCAGCGCCTTTTCCGCTAGGCTTTTAAAGCGTCCGGACGCACCTCCATGACCACTCTCTAAGTCGGTTTTAAACAGCAGAAGATGGTCATCGGTTTTGTATTCACGCAGCTTGGCCACCCACTTCATCGGCTCCCAATACTGCACCTGGGAATCGTGCAGGCCTGTAGTTACCAGAATATGGGGATAGGCCTGGGCACGAATATTATCATAGGGTGAATAGGCGGCTATGGTGCGGTAGTCCTGCTCGTAATTTGGGTTGCCCCACTCGTCATACTCATTGGTGGTCAGCGGAATGCTGGTATCAAGCATGGTGGTCAGCACATCCAAAAACGGCACATGACAGCCGATAGCACGGTATAAATGCGGTGCCTGATTGACTACGGCGCCCATCAAGAGGCCACCGGCGCTGCCGCCACTGGCAAAGATCTTATCGGCGGCACCATAGCCCTGCGCCACCAGCGCTTCAGTGACATCGATAAAGTCGTTAAAGGTGTTTTGCTTATGCGCCAGCTTACCGGCTTCATACCAGGCGCGCCCCAACATTTCGCTGCCACGAATATGGGCGATGGCATAAACAAAACCACGATCCAGCAGGCTTAAAATGCTGCTCGAGAAACTGGGGTCTATGGTGATACCGTAGGCACCATAGCCATATTGCAACAAGGGGTTAGTGCCGTCTTGGGTGAAGGTATCGCGGCGATAAACCAGGGATACGGGCACCTGCACGCCATCCCGCGCGGTGATCATCAGTCGCTCGCTTTGGTAATCCTCAGCGTTAAATTCGCCCAGCACCTCTTGCTGCTTCAACAGCTTACGCTCCAGGGTATTAAGGTCAAATTCGTACAAACTGCCTGGGGTAGTCAGGCTGCTGTAGTAAATGCGCACGCTGCCTACATCCGGCTCTGGGTTCATCCCCATACCGGCGTAATAACAGGGATCGCTAAAGCTTAGGGTCTGCCCTTCGCCCTGCATTTTGCCCTGCTGATGTTGATAAACCACAAAGCGGATCTGCCCCAGCTCCCGCTCGGTCACCAGCCAGTAACCCTTAAAGAGATCGACGCCCTCAAGTAGAACATTATCGCGGTGGGCAATAAGCTCCAGCCAGGTATCTGGGTCGGCTATGGTGCTGGCATCCGCCTGCATCAGGCGGAAGTTTTTCGCGCTTCGGTTAGAAACTATATAAAAATGCTCACCGAGCTTATCCACTTCATACAGATGGCCCATTTCGCGGGGCATTAGAGGCTTAGGTTGTGCTTTGGGATCATTTGCATCAAGCACATAAGTGTGACTGGTTTCGGTGGCTTCCAAGTCGATAAAAATCAGGCTTTCATCACGACTTTTTCCCAGGCCCATATAAAAGCTGCGGTCCAACTCTTCATACACCAGTTCATCTTCGCCTTGGGCGCTACCCAGGTGATGGCGAAAAACCTGAAAGCCCAGGAGGGTTTGCGGGTCTTTCTTAATATAATAAAGGGTGCGATTGTCGTTAGCCCAGACCACTTGCCCTTCACATTCAAGCAGCACATCATCGAGCAACTCACCACTTTGCAGGTCTTTTATGCGCGCCTGGTAAATACGACGGCCACTGGTGTCTTCACAATAGGCAAGAAGTTGTTCGTTTGGGCTCACCGCCATATCGGCTAAGTCATAAAATTCATGACCTGCGGCGAGGGTGTTCACGTCGAGAAGCAAGGTTTTATTGTCGCCGCTAAAGCTGCTGGCGCGATAATGCTTGGCGTATTCGTCATCTCCGGACACTTCGCTGTGATACCAGTAATGGCCATCGCGCACCGGCACAGTGTTATCATCTTTTTTGATGCGCGCCTTCAGCTCGGCGAAAATCTGTTCCTGTCGGGCTGCACTTGCAGCTAACTGAGCATCGCAATAGGCGTTTTCTTCACGTAAATGTGCGAGAACTTCCGGGTTTTGGCGCTGATCATCGCGCATCCAATAGTAATCGTCTTGTCGTTGTTGGCCATGCTGAGTAAGCAAATGGGGGATTTTTTTGGCGATGGGGGCTTGCACGCGCAACCTCAATACACTGAAACTGGACGCTCAGTGTATCATACCCATTCTCTTAAATAGCTAATCATTCTAGCGGGCTGAATATCATGCTAACCGCATTGGTATCACTTGTGCTTTCGCACTATGACTCTATTTCTTGCCAGGCGGTGTGCCAATTGAGGCCTAAGCCGGGTTCATATTGCTCGTGATTATTTCCGCCTAAGCGGCACAATTCGGTGTAGGGCCAAGGTTTACAGCGATAAACCTTGCCGGTAGCCAGATGCAGAACACGATCGCCGGCGCAATAGAGTTCATGGTCGACGGGAAAGATATGATCATAACCCTGGTTATTATGCTGACCCCTGTGCTGCTGTTTCGCCGCACACTTGTAGTTAATAACCACCTCACAGATACCACTGTTTGAACAGGCAAAAATTTCATTGCCACGATACGCGGTGATGAGCCCATGTTCGGTTAATTTACCCGCTTGCATCAGGGGTATATGGGTATTGATATAGTGGGCAAGGTCGCGAGTCCAGTTTTGCGGCTCGCCATGCAGATCGGACTTAATATGCAGCTTAAAACTCAGTCCTTGAACCAAACCTTGATGATCGTACACCTCAACTTCGACAGTATCGCCGCAAAATAGCTGCGTATAACTGCTTAGCGTACCCACACTGAGCCAACTGGCTGCAGGAAGAACTCCGCCCATGTTCGAGTATATGTCTGTATGTTCGGCTAATTGCAATTTGTTACCCCTTGCTTAGTCAGCGACCAAAGCACACTTCAGAACCAGGATGCGTTAAACTTTTAAGCTCACTTTGGGCTTGTTGGCCTTAGCTCTTATCGTTAAAGAACCTTCTGACCATACAAATTTACTCCCAAGACTATCAAAAGATAGAAGCGCGAATCTTAACGCACCCTGAAAGCGGGTAACTTTCTCTATTTAACCTGAGGTTTGGATAAGGGATGAGCTAACTTATTGTTTTTAAATTTCACTATAAATTACACCCTTGTCTAGCCAGAAAGTTTTAGGGATAACCAGGCGAATTTACGCACCAATAGCTAGCTCTTGGAAGTGAATTCAACGCAGTTAGCGCCAAAACTGGCTGCTAGAAAGGCATTAACTATCCGAAGCTCAGGTTATTTATTACGCTTTACTCACCTTGGCTTTATGCTGCCTCGGTACCTTGCCTCTGATACGCTGCCACACCCAGCGGAACGCGGCCCGTATATCACCGAGGATCACGTATAAACAGGGCACCAGAATAAGCGTAAGCAAGGTGGCGTACAGCACAGCGAAGCCCAGCGCCACCGCCATGGGGATCACAAACTTGGCCTGCAAGCTGGTTTCAAACATGATCGGCAGAACCCCGGCAAAGGTGGTTATTGAGGTCAGGGTAATGGCGCGAAAACGCGCGCAACCACCTTCGACCACGGCTTGTTTTACCGTATAACCCTCGCGGCGCGCCTGGTTCACATAATCTGTCATGACCAAGGAGTCGTTGATCACCACCCCGGCGGCGGCGATTAAGCCAAAAAATGACATGGTGCTCAGATCGAGACCAAACCAGAAGTGACCCCAGAGAGCTCCGGTTAAGCTGAAGGGGATCACCGACATCACGATCAGTGGCTGGCTATAACTCTTAAGCGGTACCGCCAAGAGGATGTAAACAATGATCATCCCGGCAATAAAGAAGAGAATTTGTTCATTAGCCTGAGCCTGTTGCTCTTCGATGGAACCGCCCAGTTCGGTTTTCACCGATGGGAACTGTTCTTTAAGTTGCGGCAACAAATCTTCTTTAATGCGTTTGACCACCTCGGTGGGCTCGACCCTTTCCTCGTCTATGCTGCCATAGATATAAACGGTGCGATAACCCCCTTCACGGCGAATGTAACTGATCCCCGGACGTTCCTCTAGCTCCACCACGTCACCAAGCAGTACTTCCTGGCCCGCCGGAGTCATCACCACCGCATGCTTAAGGGAAGCAAAAGCTTCACGGGTCAGTTTGGGGTAACGCACCATGACCCGCACTTCTTCACCGTCGCGGATCACTCGCTGGGCCTCGCCACCGTAGAAACTGGCGCCGACCTGACTGGCAATATTCTGCAGATCCAAGCCGAGATCATAGGCCACCGGCTTAAGGCTCATCTGCACTTCTTTGCTGGCCGGATCTATGGTGGAACTGATGTCAAACAAGCCCTGTT
The DNA here is from genome assembly GCF_002964725.1 of Pseudoalteromonas sp. T1lg76. Classification (NCBI taxonomy): domain Bacteria; kingdom Pseudomonadati; phylum Pseudomonadota; class Gammaproteobacteria; order Alteromonadales; family Pseudoalteromonadaceae; genus Pseudoalteromonas; species Pseudoalteromonas sp. T1lg76. Next base: position 94,047 of record NZ_PQCE01000033.1, on the reverse strand, counting down.
GTTGCTGCAACATGGTGATAAACTGACGACCAGCGGCATTGAGGGTGTCTATATCCGAACCAAATAGCAGATAACCGAATTCGCCATCACCACCTGGGTTACCATTCACGTCATCATAAATGGTCAGCGACTTCACCCCGGCAATTTCCGGCATGGCTTCGCGCCAGCGCCGCGATAACTCAAAGGCATCAAATGGGCGCAGGTCTTCATCCACCAAAGGCGCTAATACCTGAGCCTCGGTACGGCCCTGATTGAATACTAAGAGGCTGCGCACCATTTTTTGGCCAAATTCCTGTTCGATTTGTGTGTCCACATCGAGCACCATACGCTCGATTTTCTGAATCGCGTTAATGGTCTGAATATCCGAGGCATTGTCGTTCATTTCCACCCTGATTTGCGGGAAATCATGAGGCACCTTAGGCGTTGGCACCACACGAATATGGTTGCTGCCAATCAGCGTAAAGCTCAGGATCAACATGCCTAAAAACGCGATAAAGACCACGTAGCGCCACTCTATGCTCTTCTCCACGCAGCGACGATAAGTGCCATTCACAAAGCCAAAAAACTTATCATTAAAGCGGGCGCGAAAACCACTTGAGCTGAGAGGGCCAAAGCGGGTATGGGCTATATGCGCCGGCAAAATCAGCTTTGACTCGATCAGACTAAAGGCCAAACACGCCATGACCACCACCGCGATGCCGAAGAAAAACGCCCGCTCCGGGCCGCTCGATAAGGTAAAGGGTGCAAACACCGCCATGGTGGTCAACACCCCGAAGGTCGCCGGGGTGGCCACGCGCTGGGCACCACGTACCACATTGTCGACGCCACCACCTTTTTTCTCGATCTCAGAATAGGCGCTCTCGCCTATGACTATGGCGTCATCAACCACTATCCCCAACACCATAATAAAGGCGAACAGGGAGACAATATTAATACTGATGCCAAAGATGGGCATGGTCATCAGCGCTCCTAAGAAGCACACCGGCAGACCTATCATCACCCACAACGCCAGTTTAAAGCGCAAAAACAGGGTCAGCATCAAGGCCACCAGGATGGCCCCTTGAAGCAGGTTTTTCAGCATCATATCCAGGCGCGCATTGAGGTAATAGGTCATATCCATCAGCGGCTCTATGGTCACCCCGGCGGGCAGGGTTTTATTCTTTTGGTCGATATAGGCCTTAACCGACTCCGCTACGGGGATCATGTTTTGCTCTTTGGTCGCCTTAACGCTCAGGTAGATGGCATTTTTGCCGTTGAACTTGAAGTAACGCTCGCCTTCAACAAACCCATCCTTGATTTGCGCCACATCCTGCAGCAGCACCTTGGCACCATTGGCCCCTACCTTCACAGGAATATTGCGAAACTCCTCGCCGGAGTATGACTGAGCCTCGACCCGTACGGAAATAATGCCCGCATCGGTACGCAACTGGCCGGCGGAAAAATTGGCCGAGTAACGGCGCACCGCATTGGCTACATCACTCAAGGTGAGGTTATAGCGGCGCAGGGTATCGGGTTTGATTTCGATGGCAATTTCGTCCAGCGGCACATCGTTTTGAACCAAGGACACATTGCCTAGTTGCAGCAGTTCATCTTCAATTTCATTGGCAATGGGCTTCAGCTCGGTCAGCGGCAGGTCGGCCACCAAAGACATACCTATCACATCCTGGCGAAATTCCACCTGACTTATGGTGACCGGCTCCATCCCCGCCGGGAAGGTGGCGATGCCATCGATGCGTAGCTTCACCTTGTCGAGTACATCGCTGAGCTCGGCATCCGGGTCTATCTCTAACGAGGCACGTCCGGAGTTACGGAAGGCGCGATAAACACCCTTGTCTATCTCGGTCACATCCTTGAGCGACTCTTCGATTTTGATCAGTATGCTTTCTTCGATTTCCTGCGGCGAGGCGCCTGGATAGTTGGCGGTCACATTGATGTAGTTAATTTCAATATTAGGGAACATCTGCCGCTGAATAGTGAAATAACTGACGATCCCCATAATGATGATAAACACCATCATCAGGTTGGCGGCCACGGAATTATTAGCGAAGTAGGCAATAATGCCGGTTTGCTTTGGCGTTTGCATGGGCCTCTCCTACAGCTGATCGTTGCTTGGGCTGGTACTCACCTGCCCGGCGATACGTACTTCCATGCCCTGCTGTGGATATTCCGGCAAGGTCAGCACGATGCGATCGCTGCTTTGCAGGCCTTCGCTGATTAAGAAAAACTCATCTTCTTCGCGCACCACTGTGACCTGACGCGGCTGCAGCAGATTGTCCTTGTTCACCACCCAGACGGTTTTATTGTTCACCAACTCTTGCGGTAAGCGGAAAATTTCACGCAGGGTTTGCCCCGGGAATTGTACCTGTACATAGCTGCCAAATTTGACCTTGGGTTGCTGCGTGTGAATGGCATAAGGGTCATCCACACGCACCACCAAGTTGCTCATACGCGTGGCGCTATCGACTATCCCCAAATCACGGTCAATCACCGCACTGCGGCTATAACCACCGAGTCCTTCCTGGGTAATGGTGGCCTCAATGCCAGCAATACGCGGTGGTAAAAAGGCGCTATCGAAGCCGGCGATGGGCAGAATGATCTCCGCCGTCTCGATATTATTAAGCTCTGCCACCTTGCTGCCCGGGCTGACAAACTGGCCCTGGCCAATGTCGCGGGAGATCACCAGGGCATCATAAGGAGCACGCACTTCGCAGTTAGCAAGATCACGCTGCGCCCGCTTGAGCGCCGCTTCCGCCGACTTAACAGCCGCCTGGGCACTCAATACCTGAGGTTCGCGCAAGAATAGGGCCGAGCGCTTCACGCCTGGGGTGCGGGCGGCTTCGTCTTTGGCCACCTGTTGCTGCGCCTGCTCTTCAATCAAGGCCGCCTGTGCTCGCGCTACCTCGGCCTCGGCCTGCAACACAGCCGCTTCATAGTTGTCTTTTTCTATGGTGAACAGCAGCTCACCACGGGCAACTATGCCGCCGGCAACAAAACCCTTGTTCCAGCTCACCACTTCGCCACTGACCTGAGCGGCAAGTAAAGTGTGTTCAAGCGGTCTAACCTCGCCATAGCTGGTCAGCAGCACTTGGTGATCGCTGGCGGCCAGAGATTTCACCTCGACTATAGGCCGGGTATCGACCTGCTTGGTTTCATCCGGCTTTTTCGCCGTTGCCATGATACCGCTAGCGGCGGCCCCAGTGACCACAACAACTGCGAGTGCGACTAAGGATTTTTTTAATGCCTGATGCATGGCCGATCACCTTGATAAAATTATATTCAGCATATATTAACAACTTGGTTCTTTTTAGTAACTGCTCATTTGTAAGCAAGTATTAATTTTAGCAACATCAAATATCAACCGCTTTGTAATTGATAAACAAGGGCTTTCTACTTCGTCAACGGCGCATTTATCGCCCACTTATATGTCTTTGACAGCACCCTCACTAAGCAGCACCGAGCACCAATAATGCGATAAAACGCTCTTAGCCATACTTTGTTACAAAGTAAAAATTCATATTTATCAATTAATTATTTGCAGTACATCGGCTTTATACCGGCTTCTGTCTCATTCCCGGTTTTTTCGCCAGCCAGTTTCAGTACACTGCTTTGCTAACAACAAGCAAGATCAGGGACCCAAATGAAACTCTCTACCCTTACACTGGCCCTTAGCCTGGCGCTAGGCAGCCAGGCCACCTTGGCCAAAGATAAAGAAGAAGAAAAAACTAAAACACTGGCGCAAACCACCGCCGACCATATCCTTTACGATGGCGTATTCGATTTTTATCAAGACCCCAAAAGCGGCGACAACCTAATGGTGATCACCGAGGCGCAGCTTAACAAGCCTTATGTTTATTTCGCCCATACCGTAGACGGTGTTACCGATGCCGGCCACTTCCGTGGCGCCTATCGTGAAACCAAGCTGATCGAATTTCGTCGCTACTTTGACCGCGTCGACATTGTTAGCAAGACCCCGCGTTACCAGTTCAACGACGACAGCGCAATCGCCCGCGCTGCTGAAGCCAATATCAGCGAAGCCGTACTCGCCAGTCTGCCGATTGAAGTGGAAGAAGCAGGTAAAATCGCTTTTAAAGTAGACAAATTATTCCTCAGCGAAGCGCTGCATAAGGTGTCGCCTTGGAGCAACCCGGACGACAAAGACGCCAAGAAGCGCTTTAAACTGGGCAAGCTGGACGACAAAAAATCACGCATTATTAAGCATCGCCCGTACCCTAATAATATAGATATAGTTGTCGATTATGTTTTCAACAATGACAACCCTAGCGTCCGCGGCTCAGCCGCCATCAGCGATCCACGCGCAGTTTCAATCAAGGTTCAGCACTCCTTTGTGGCATTACCACAAAACGATTACCAGCCACGCTACGACGATGCCCGCATCGGCTACTTTAGCAACCAGTTTGACGATATGACCTCGGCGGATTGGGCTCCTTATAAAGACGTGATCAAACGCTGGAACCTGGTGAAAAAAGACCCGCATGCCGAGCTATCCGAGCCGGTTGAGCCGATCGTCTGGTGGATTGAAAACACCACGCCGGTAGAATGGCGAGACACCATAAAGGAAGGCGTACTGGGCTGGAACAGCTCGTTTGAAAAGGCCGGTTTTAAAAATGCCCTGGTCGTGAAGGTGCAGCCAGACGATGCCGATTGGGATGCCGGTGATATCAACTACAACGTGTTACGCTGGACCTCATCACCTCGCCCACCATTCGGCGGTTATGGCCCGGCGCTGGCAAGCCCGCTCACAGGTCAAATCCTGGGCTCGGACATCATGCTTGAATACGTGTTTATGAAAAACCGTTGGATCTACGACACCCTGTATTCCCAAGGTGCGGCCAGCCTAGCTCAAAGCCCAGTCCGCGGCGAAGCCCAGGGCGAAGAGCTAAACTGCTCGCTGGGCCATGAATTACAACAAAACATGATTTTGGCCAGCACCCTGGCCAGCGGCGCCGACATCAGCGACAAAGAAATTCTGCGCCAGGGCCTAACGCAATTGGTGCTGCACGAAGTAGGTCATACCCTGGGTCTGAACCACAATATGAAGTCATCCATCCTGTGGGATGAAAAGCAGGTGCATGATAAGAGCCTGACTCAAGGCATAGTGACCGGCTCTGTGATGGATTACGCTCCTGCCAACATAGCACCAAAAGGCGTTGAGCAAGGCGACTTTTTCCAAACCAAACCAGGTCCTTATGACGATTGGGCGATTGAATTCGGCTACAGCCAGGCGCTCACTGAAGCTGAGGCCGAGCAAGCTCGCCTGGAGAAAATCCTGTCGCGCTCCGCTGAGCACAAGCTGGCCTTTGGTAACGATGCCGATGATATGCGTGCCCCGGGCCGTCATATCGACCCACGCGTGATGATTGGCGACCTTTCCTCAAACCCGGTAGCCTATGGCGCAGAGCGCATGGCACTCGTAGAAAGCCTGCTGGCCGAACTTAAAGCCAAAGCCCTGGTTGAGGGCGAAAGCCACCAGCAGCTAGTGGTCTCGGCCAATATTCTCGCCGGCCAGTATAAGCAGCAGGCGGAAGTGATTTCTCGCCAGATCGGCGGTATTTATGTCGAGCGTAACCTGGTTGGCAGCGATGGCGACAAGGCACCATTTACTCCGGTACCACTGGAGCGTCAAAAAGCGGCCATGCAGGTGTTAGCCGACAAGGTCTTCGCACCTAATGTTCTTAAAGACATGCAGCCTCTGTACAGCTACTTGCAGCAACAGCGTCGTGGCTTCAACCACTATGGTAAGAATGAAGATCCAAAAGCACACGCCATGATACTGACCATGCAGCAAGGGGTGCTTAACCAGTTACTGCATAAGAATGTATTGCAGCGTATTTCTGACTCCAGCCTATACGGCAACGAGTATGATTTAAGCACCATGATGCAGGATCTTACTGCGGCTATTTTTGTTGATGCCAAGGAAGCCAGCAGCCTAAGCCATAACCTGCAGGTGGAATACGTAAACCGCCTAATCGCCATTGCCGGCGTGAAGAAGCCTAGCGGCTACGACAACCTAGCCAAGGCGGCAGCATTATCGCAACTGCAGCATATCCGCGACGAGAATGTCGCCTGGGGAGCCAGTGCGGCGGCCAAGGCCAATAAGCAGTATATTAACCTGCTGATCGACAAGGCATTAACCGTTTAAGCTTGCCAGCTCAGAGACAAAAAAAGGCCACATAATGTGGCCTTTTTTATGGTCAATTCTGTACTAGGCCATGGCCGGGCGTTGGCGATAATATTGAATACAGGCCAACTGTGCCGTATTGGTTAAGAGGATCATCACAAAATTAAGCACATGAGCCACACTCGGCGTGCTCATGGCCAGCTCCGCCGCCAGACCAAGTACACCGGCAATAAACTGCAAAATAAAATACCGGGCACTCAGGTTAGAGACATCGCCACTGCGGATGGTTTTATAGGTTTGCGGCATCACGCGGATTGAGCTCATCAGTAACGCCACAAAGGTTAAGACATGGAGTAGCTCACCGGTATCAATCTGAGCGCTAAGCAGCAAGGTAAAGGGCAATAAAGTAGCCACTACCAAGAGCAATAGTCGTGTACGCTGGCTATCGCTGGCGTTATAGCGGATAAAGTAATAGAGGATCAGCGCACTGAGCATGCCGGTTACCACGAATGGCAACACCATGGCATAGCGCTCAAAAAACAGGTTAAAGGCGATAAAGTAAAGGCTTTGCGCCACTCCAAAGCTCATCATCAGCAGAGAGACCCCGGAAACACTGCGATTCCTACGAATTTTATTTAGCATGGGTAAAAAGCTAAAAGCCAGAATCAAGGACGCAAACAGGGCTAGATACTGAGTCAAGGCAACCTCTTTTAGTAATTAAAAAGTTAACCATTAAAAATCATAGTTAATACTAAGTTTAAATTTGTAAACTTATGATTTTTAACGATTTTAAAGAAGGCGCGCATTGTATATTTGCGTGGTTTGTTGGCAAGCTTGGAGGGGCAGACGGTCAAGGAACCGCTGTAAATATTTTCGTACAAGGAAAATACAAAGCCCTAGGCAAAAGCCTTAGGCAAACACCCTTGGCAAAACAGTGGGCTCAGCCAGTAGAGGATGGCCAAACCCAGGCAGGATAATGTCGAGCTTACCCCCAGCGAATAATAGTGCCCAGAGTATGGCTTTCGCCGGGAGCCAACTCCACCTTGTCATCCAGTACATTGGCCGCTTCCAGGCACAGCATGCGATGGTATTCATCATCGGCAAAGTTAGAAAGGCGCTTGGATTTGTCCACCCAAGGGTTCCACAGTACACAAGAACGGGAGTTCTCACGCTCTACTTCTATGGTGCCATCGGGAGTACGAATGCGCTGCAGCGCGCCAGCGCCGCTGTATACCATATCGGTTTCGCGACCAAAGCGTACCACCTCTTGCTGCTCGAAGGGGCCTTCACCAAACTCGATATAGTGCGCGCCTTGCAAGCCATCAACCTCGGTTTGAGTGATATCCGGGGTCGGGAAATAAGTGTGCAGAGCCTGAGTTAGCTGGATCGCATGATCATCCAGGTTGGTATTTGTTAAACGCACCTCAAGCTGTTTAGCACTGAGCACGTACTCAACCTTCAACTGGGTTTTATGGGGCCAGTATTCTGGGTCGACCTGGGTCATGGGCAAGGACAAGCTGATGCGAATTTCATCCTGAGTTTCCTGTACCTCTTCGGCGCGCCATAGCAAGACGCGGGCAACGCCATGTATCGGCCAATCCGGATGCTGATGCACTCCAAACCAGGGCCAACAAATAGGAATACCGCCGCGCATGCTCTTGCCACTTTGAAAGTCTTCTTGTTCGGATACCCAGATGAGGGCTTTGCCGCATGCAGGAGTGTATTGGGTAAGCTGTGCGCCCTGGAGGAAGATACGCGCCTGACATAAGGGCGAGTCCACCTGTAAGTACTCCAGGCCAGAATCACAATGGGTAATAGAAACACTCGATGAAAGCTGCATTATTCAATCCTTAACGATAAAGCGGTGCTGAGTCACCTTACCCAAAGTCCCGCACTAAATAAACATATGGGCAAAATAATTCATCACCCTGTCATCACCACAGCAACTCTGCAACGACTTCCGCTTAGTCGAACCCGTTTGTGCGCAGAGGGTGCTCGAGGCGCTTTTTACGGGTATAATGGCGGGGTTACATGTTGGAGATTGGAAATGCAAAAGTATGATGAGTTGTTAATTGCCCTACGCAAGGTTATTCGCGCTATCGATCTGCATTCCAAACAGCTGAATAAAACCTCGGGGTTAACCGGGCCTCAGTTGCTGATCATGAATGAAGTGGCACAAACCGACGGCATTACCGCCAGCCGCATCGCGCAAAATGTAAATTTAAGCCCGGCCACTGTCACCAATATTCTCGACCGCTTAGAGAGCCGCGAACTGGTAAGCCGGGTACGCAGCCAACTCGATAAGCGCCGTGTCAGCCTCTATCTAACCGAGCAAGGAACGGCCCTGTTGAACAAGGCGCCGCAGCCACTGCAAGAGCACTTTATCGACAAGTTCAGCAACCTTGCCGAATGGGAGCAAACCCTGCTGCTCTCGTCCATGCAGCGCATAGCCGCGATGATGGATGCCGATAAGATCGATGCCTCACCTCTGCTCGAAGTAGGCGCCATCACCAAACCCTTAGATTCAAACAAAGGCGAATAATCCACCATTAACCTAAGCTTTTGCTTTTGTTACACTAATTAATCATCTTTGGGCTCGATAAGAGGCCTGGTCAAGGCTACCGCTTGTTCTCGGTTGAGAAACTCGGTTGAGACACTCTGTTGAGGCACGTGGTTCCAAACGACCAGTCGCCCCGGAACCGGGCCTACCTTCGTAAAAACCCGAAACTTAGTCTAGGCTAGGGGAACGGGCCACAACAAAAGGTTATTATGATTAATTTCAACAACACAGCATTGGCGGTAAGCTTAGCCCTGACATCTGGCTCGGCACTGGCCAACCCTGAATTGGAGGCAATGAAAAAGCAACTTGAGCAAATGCAGCAACAAATGCAACAGTTGCAGCAAAAGCTCGAAGCGGCAGAACGCAAATCCAAACAGCAAGAACAAGAGCAACAGCAAATCACTCGGCGCATTGCTAAACAAGAAGAGCAACTGGAACAGAGCGTAGCGCAACAAAGCGAAGAAAAAGAAGATGGTATTCGCATTGGCGGTGCCGTACGTACCAACTACAGCCACACTTCCTACGACGACGACAATAAAAACCGCGGCGGCGACTTCGATTTCGATATATTCCGCGTTAACTTCGCCGGTGATATTGGCGATGTGGAACTCAATGCCGAGATCCGCTTCTTCGACTATATGACAGCGGTAAAATATGCCTATGTGGGTTATGATTTTGCCGACAACTGGCAGGTTCAGGCAGGTATTACCAAGGTACCTTTCGGCAACTGGCCTTATAACTCGCACAACTATTTCTTCGGCACCACTTATTATGTGGGCCTGGAGGATGATCACGATCTTGGCCTGCTGTTTAAACGCAAAATTGCCGACAACTGGCAGCTCGACCTCGGCTTTTTCAAAAACGATGAACTCGGTGGCGTCGACGGCTATGTCGATAACCGCAGCGATCGCTACTCCTACGATGTGGTTGGTTTTCGCAGCGCCGATGAGGGCATTTATGCCGAACCCACCAATGCCATTGGCGAATACAACACCTTCTCCGGCCGCTACGGCTACCACCTTGAACATGAAGGTGGCAAAACCGAGCTAGGAGTGTCTGGTTTACGTGGCGATCTGCATGACGGCGACGATCGTGTGGGCGATTACTATGCCTGGGCGGTTCACCTCAACAGCACCCTGGGACGCTGGAATTTACAGTTACAGCATGGTGAATATAACTATGATATCGACAATGTCGATCGCATGGCGGTAGGCGCTTACTCCTTTTACGACAGCATCGCCGCCGAGGCAACCATGACCAATGCCAATATCGCCTATAGCCTGCCGGTAAAATGGGGCGCGGTAACCGGACTGCAGTTTTATAACGACTACGGCATCATCTACGACAAATCCGATAACAGCGCCGATACCTGGATGAATGTCACCGGCTTCTCGGTGGCCGCCGGTGGCTTGTTCACCTATTTCGATCTGGTGCATGCGAAGAACCAGCCGTTTGTTGGCGGTTCCATCGCCGGCGACAGTGACGAAACCGAACGTCGCTTTAATATCAACATCGGATATTACTTCTAAAAAAAGGGCCGCGAGGCCCTTTTTGCTGTGCAAGCCACCGCCATCCAGCCAGGCAAAAAGCCATAGCGGCCTCAACCCAGCTTTAGTACACTGCCCTTAACAGGGGTTGCGGAATCGAATGGTGAGCCTGATAACTGTCCTTAGTCGGCATCTAAAACGCTACAAGAACCTTGCCTTACAAGCGCTAGGCCTAGGCTTTGTCGGCCTGGGCATAGTAGGAATTGCCCTGCCGGTGATGCCCACCACCATCTTTTTTATCGCCGCCCTGGCCTGCTTTACTCACTCTTCCCCGCGCCTCGAGGCCTGGCTGCTTGAGCACCCCAGGTTCGGGCCTATTCTATCGGCTTGGCGCCAGCATAAGGTGGTGCCAACCAAGGCCAAATGGCTGGCGGCCCTAGGCATGAGCATCGGCCTGTATATGATGATGTTTTCGACCGCGCCAAGCTATGCCGTGGTGCTGGTGGCCGCTATCGAGGCCTGCGTACTGGTTTATTTAATTCGCCGCCCAAGCTGTGCCGAGTCTTTATACCGAAGCTCCCCGCAATTAACCGCCTTTCTGATCATCATCTTCCTCACACACCACTTATTTTTACTCTACTTAACAAGATATTAAGTTACGAAAAAACAACATTATCTCTTTCTAATTCCACTCCCTAGTCACAACGCATTAACGCCTTGTAGGACTTATTTCCCAGATGATTTGGGACCTTTGATCGATTACATCCGCTCCAGTGCTGATGAATAATCACTCAGTTATCAAAACAACAAGTCATTAACAGGAGTATCTATGAGGTTTCTTCTATCGGCAACAGCGCTCGCTGTTAGCATGAGCATGACACCACCAGTGTTAGCAAAATGGGGGAGTGATACTTCCTCTTTTGTGACAGCCACTGAAGGTGCCGCATCACATCAAACACTGGTTGATCATCAGGGTAATATCGTTATTGGTTACTCCGATCCGACAACCGGCTACGATTTTCTAATCAATAAGCTAGATCGCAACGGCGATTTCGCCTGGGAGCAGGGAGCAAAAACCCTCTACGAGCGCCAACAGTCAATCATCCTGACCTGGTCAATGATGTTAGATGACGAAGGGGCCATCTACACCGGCATTGAGGATTTAAAGGTGTACCCCTATGGCACCATGATTTTTAAAACCAATGCGGATGGCACCCCGGGCTGGGAGACACCATTCATACCTGCTCCCGAAGATGCAGGACGCACTTTACCTGTACACCTCACAAGCGCTGGTGACAAGCTCTTCTATGCTCTCGATTACGACACCATGGCTCGCTCCGCCAAGCTCGCTATTGGCATGTTCGACAAGCAAGGCAACGAGCTTTGGCGCACAGCGGAGCAAATGGGCTCAACACGCTTCTCCTCATTTACGCCGGTAAAAGATGGCCTTGTTGTTTTATTCACCGGAATCCGCGAAAGCGATGGCGCTAACTCTCTGTTTATCCAAAAATATGATTTTGATGGTAAGCCGCTGTGGGGAGAGTCGCCACAGCCCATTATGTTTGGTGATATCAAACTGCCCCCCCGCTCTTTTGGCGCAGCTTCATTAGTCGCAGATGGCATGGGCGGTGTCACCCTTGCCTGGTCTCACCCAACGGAATTTAACAGCAACATTCTCTATCAACATATCGATGCCAACGGCAAATTGCAGTTCCCCAACTCGGGTTTGCGTTTGTCTCATGGTGATGACTTTTTATTCGATACTGTCGCGCACCCATCCATAGTGGCCACCGATGATGGCTATGTGGTGACCTGGGCGGCACAGCTTTCGCGCACCAACTTCGGTAACTATGGTCTGTTTATGCAACATGTGGGTCATGATGGTACCCTGACTCTTGGTTCCGAGCCGGTGTCGTTAGCGCCTATCTTGTATGGCGACGAGCAAGATTCTGGTTATTATACAGCAGGTTATTTGAGTCGCTATAACGACACTTTTTCCTGGGTTTACTCCAAATCGGAAGACTACACCTCGCAAACCGAAAACCTCTACCGCGTTGACTTTAGCCAAGACGGCCAGGTGTTCAATAATCAAGTCATTGCCGATGTTGAAGATGTGATCAACGGCCACAGTATTGCCCATTCCCCCTTTGGCGAAACAATTGCCAGCCTGCGTACCTCGTTCGCGAGCGATGCCCCGGTGCAAGTACAAAGTATTCGTCAAGATGGTGAAGTTGGCACTGAATCAGGCCTGCGTTTGGCGTGGCCAGACACACCGCTGCACACCAATGAAGATGTAGCTTATGCGTTTAACATCCCCTTTATGGACGAGCTTCAAAGCGAATATAGCGTCACGGTTGCGAGCGTAAACACAGAAGACGATACCCAGTTCAGTGCGCAATTGAGCGCAAATACGCTTAATCTGAGCATCACCCCAGCCCCGGAATTGTCAGGGCAACTGCCGTTTGTGGTCACGCTTGCCGATAAAAACGACAGCAGCCGTTCAACCAGCATGACCTACACACTCAACATTGCCGCAATCAATGATGCGCCAACTATCGTGCTCCCGGAGCAGGTTCAGGCTGGCGAAGATGAAATGGTGGTGGTGTCTGCGGAAGTGACCGATCCCGACAATTCGTCTTTGGATATCGAATGGTTACAAACGAGCGGTCCCGAGGTCGATTTTGATCCGGCGGCGATGGAGCTTAAATTCACCAGCCCGGTGGTTAAAGAAGAAACCAGTCTGACCTTCGCCTTGGTCGTCGACGACGGCAATACGGTCACCACCAAAAACATCACCCTGATTATCGAGAACGATAAACAGCCCAGCTTATCTGGTACCCGCAGCGTGAATGTGGAAGAAGGCAACCACTTCAACATAGATCTGGCGCTCAGCGGCGCTAAAGGCCCTGTTAACATTGAATGGCAGCAAGTTAGCGGCCCAAGCATCACGCTCAGCAACAACCAGTCGCTTACCACCCAGGGCAGTGCTCCTTTTGTTGATAGCGACGAGGTAGCCACCTTGGCGGTGACCGTCACCGATGCCCACGGTGAATCTGCGACCCACCAGGTGGACGTCAATGTAACCAACAACAAATCGGGTGGCTCCTTTGGCATGAGCCTGCTGGCTCTATTCGGTGCCTGCTTATTCCGTCGTCCACGCCACGCCAAGTAACAAGTGAAGAGAATTTTTATGAAGAAGTCATTAATCGCCATCAGCATGGCTATGAGCTGCATGGCCAATGCATCAGGCTCACAGGCCATATTCAGCAAACCCTTTTCTTTTGAAGATAAGGTAAACACGGTACTAAACAAGGACCACGAGGGCGCAACCAATCGTTATTTTGTGCATTTACGTGGAAAGCCCTTGGCATTTGCGACCCAGAGTGAACCTTCGTTTAAAGGCAAGCTCGATACTCAGACTCAGTTTGCTCAACAATTTAAAGCGCAGGTAAAAAGCCAGCAGCAGGCCTTTCATCAAGAGGCGCAAAGCCTGTTGGGTGAAAAGAAAGAGATCATTTACAGCTACGACACCGTCTTTAATGGTGTGTCTATGGAGTTGACCGAGAAGCAGGCCGAAAAGCTATTAAGCCTACCGAATGTACTGAAGGTAGAACGCCAAATCAGCTATGAAATGCAGACCGATGTCGGTCCCGAGTTTATTGGTGCCAAGCCTATTTGGAATGGTGAAACGTTGCAGGCCATCGGTGCCAAGGGCGAGGGCGTGGTTGTCGGTATTATCGACTCGGGCGTAAACACCGACCACCCTTCATTCCAGGCCACCGGCGGTGACGGTTACACTCACACCAATCCTCTCGGTAACGGCAACTACCTCGGTGACTGTGTAGAAAATAAAAGTCTCTGTAACGATAAGCTTATTGGGGTATTCAGCTACGCCAGCATCACAGATAGCTTTGGTGACGTTCGCCCTCATGTGGGCGAAGACTACAATGGCCATGGTAGCCATGTCGCCTCTACCGCAGCGGGAAATGTGCTTACCAATGTGCCGGTTCACAAGCCAGGCAACACACCAGAAAGTGATGGCACCCTCTTGGCAGGAACCAACTTCGCGCAGATATCTGGGGTCGCTCCACACGCCAACATTGTCTCATTCCAAGTCTGTTTACCGGTTTCCGGGTGTGACATGGGTGCCATGGTTAAAGCGGTAGAAGATGCCATTAATGCGGGCGTCGACGTTATCAACATGTCTATTGGCCCCAGCGTTGAAGGCCCTCAACCTTGGAATTCGGCATTAGACTTGGCGTTTCTATCGGCCACCGAGGCGGGTGTTTTTGTTTCTTTATCCGCGGGTAACTCAGGTCCGGGAAGCAACACAGTCGGTCACCTGGCGCCATGGACAACGCAGGTTGCCAATGCCAGTCATGATCGGGTTGTGGAAAAAAACCTGAGTGCGGGTCCCGATGTAACCGTGTCTTTCACCGATATAAAAGGCCTGGGTGGCTTTAGCGAAGCCGTGAGTGCCGAGCTGGTGTATGCCGGTGATGTTGATAGCTTTCGTAAGGAGTGTAATTTCTTTACCTGGCGCGACTACCCCGAACTAGAAGGCAAAATTGTGCTCTGCGATCGCGGTGGCATCAGCCTTTATGACAAAGTTGATCGTATTGCTCAACTCGGTGGTGTGGGCGTGGTGATCCGTAACGTCGACGGCAGCAGCACAGAGCAATATTCAATTCCATACCCTATAGCAGGTATGCAAATTACCCAGTCTCAGGGTGAAGAATTACTAGCCTGGGCTCGCTCCGAGTCAGCGCCCGTGATCAGCATCAATGCCGGTGCTGCTACGAGAAAAAGTGACCAGGGCAACATCGTCAATATCAGCTCTTCTCGCGGACCTACCAGCTTTCTTCCTGAGTTGCTCTCGCCACATCTGGCCGCTCCGGGAACCGATATCTACGGCGCCTACGCCGACGAACAACCGTTCAGCGCAAACCCGACGCCCAGCGACTACAACTTTTTGTCAGGGACATCGATGGCTTCGCCTCATGTTGCTGGCGCTGCCGCCCTACTCAAACAAATCAACCCGAGTTGGACGCCCGCGCAGATACAGTCTGCCTTGATGATGACGGCAAACAGTCAAATGACCCGCGCCGAAGATGGTCAAGCCGCAAACCTCTGGGACCGCGGTGCCGGTATGATCCGCGTCGATAAAGCGGCTAACGCCGGTTTAATCATGGCGGTCAGCACAGAAGAGTTCATGGCGGCCAATCCGGCTCTGCAAGGCGATGTAAAGGCACTGAACCTTCCTTATCTTATCGACAGCAACTGCCCCGGCACCTGTACCTGGGAGCGAACCTTCACCGCGACTCAAGCGGGCACCTATCGCTTTAGTCAGAAGGGTTACAACTACTACATCAGCGAGATGACCTTTACCCCTGCCGAAGTCACCTTGAGTGCCGGCGAGCAAGTGACGGTGACAATTGCCGCCACAATCAGTGAGTGGGCCGCTGACGAATGGATCGATGGCAATGTGCAAATAACCTCGGATGTTGCTACACAGCCTTCGTTAACCTTGCCTTTGCGCATTAAACCCTTGGTCGCCCATGTGCCAAGTACGGTGTCGCAAGAATATTACTGGCAAAACGCCGGGTTCGATATCAAAGACTATGCTTTCCGTCGCCCCGAGCAAATCTTTATCACCCATAGCCCGCTTATCAAGGGGCAAACGACTGAGCTGAAAATTTCAGCGGATGATAACAACACGCCGTTCGACAGCTTCGACAAGGGCGCCGCGTTTTTCATGTTAGATGTTGCTGAGGGTGCGCCGCTGGACATTATTATCGGTCGCTCGCAAGCAACGGATGCCGACCTGTTTGTTGGCTTAGACACCAATGGTGATGGTCTACCGCAAGCGGTGGAGCGCGTCTGTGTGGCCGCAAGCACACGCAATGTGGGTGAGCAGTGTACCCTAAGCGGCGATGCCCCAGGCCAATACTGGGTAATGGCATGGAACTATGAAGGTTCGGGTGCCGAAGAAGACCTTATCGCCATCGACGTAGTGCGCAGCACACCGGAAAACTGGGTGTCGATGAATGTCTTACCGGCAACCAATAGCAGTGCCTTTGAAAAGATGCCCTTCACCATCTTGTGGGACAAACAACTCGACGCTAACACCAATTATTACGGCAGCATCGAAGTGTTCGAACAAGACCAATACACGGGCATGTCGGTATCTCACGGCACGACCAGCGTGATTGTTAACCAACTTTCCAGTGCCATGACCTTAACCGCGGCCAATACAGACATCAGTACGGGTGTGCCAACAGAGCTGACGCTCACACTCGCACCTAACCCCCTTGATGAAGACGTAAGTTACACCGCCAATATCGCCCTGGCGCCAGGCTTTATTGCCAGTTCAGAAAGCGAACATGTAAGTGTTGAGGGTAACACCCTATTAGTCAACGCCACACAGCCGGCAAATACAACTGAGCCACTGGCGCTGACCCTGAGCCCCGTCCTGGCACAGCCTCTTGAGGGAGAGTTCGTTCATACGTTTACCTTGAGCAACTCTAAAGGCGACAAGTTCTCTGGTAACTTGGTGCAGCAAAACCCTAACCATGCGCCGGTAGCGACCGTATCTAACTCGACGCTAAGCGTTAAAGAAGGACAAAGCTTTACCCTGGATGCGACCGCCAGCAGCGACCCAGATGGGGACCAAATTGAAATTGTTTGGCAACAATTGCAAGGACCTGCAGCGATGGCAGCGAATACTTCGGGTGCTCAACTTACGCTTGAAACTCCGGACGTAGAGCGGGATACCACTTTGGTTTTTGAAGTCACCGTCAGCGATGGCGAATTCGCGACGACGGCCAGGGTTAATGTTGAGGTAGAGAACAGCTCCTCATCCGGTAGTCTCTTTTGGTTGCTAATTCTCTTGGCGCCAGCCATAGTTAGACGAAAGTTGCTATAAACACATTCGGAGCTCCCCAATGGGGAGCTCATTTGCTTATGTTGTCTCGCTTACTCATCCTACAATGCCTGTTTTGGCTGTGCAGTGTTCAGGCTATCGAACACCTGGCTCCATATGCCACTCGTTGGGATACCACCAAGGGGCTGACGCATAACAGTGTTTACGACATCGAAAGAGATGCATTTGGCCGACTTTGGCTGGCCACCCCCGGCGGGGTGAGCATAGTCGACGGGCTCGGTGTAATCCAACTCAAAAAAAGCGCCCAAAAAGACAAGGGCATTCGCTTTAATCCCATTACCCAAATTCATGCCCGCGATGACTTCATCTGGGTGCTGGGCCTGGGAGGGATCGAGTTAATTGAACCCAAAAGCCTTCGGGCACACCCCTTTCCGGATCCCAACAAACTACTGCAGCGTGTCACTAACATGATTTTTGTTAGCGAGACCAAGGCCTATGCCGTGGCCAATCGGCAACTACTCGAAATAGACCTACGCACTTATGAGCTGACGATTATTTCCAGCGCGCTTTACCAAGGCGCGCAGGTAAACTCATTTGCGCACTATGACCAAGCCCATATTTTGCTTATGACATCGAGCGGTCTGGTGCTTTATAACTGGCAAACGGACCAACACCGGCTGTTCAATTTAGAGAACCTGGCCCGTGGCAAAGAAGATATTCGCGCCATTTGGGTCGACTTCAGCAATCAACATGTGTGGCTCAGTATTTTCAACAAGGGCCTGTTTGTCTACGACCAGCAAAACCGCCTTAAAAAGCATCTGCGCGTACAAAATAATACCCTGCCCTCGAATATGATTTCGAATCTGCAGGTCAGGGAGGAACAAGTGTATGCGGTCACTAAACGTGGCGTGGTCATTATCGACCGATACCGGGCCATACCCAAGCAGGTGGTCTTACCCACCAGCCTTAATAACAGCTACCGCAACTCGGAAATGGCACTGGCTGCCGACATCGGCGACAACAACGAGCTGTTTATCGGCACCAGCAGCGGCTTTTATCATGTCTCTCCTACGGCCTATGAATTTCATGCACTGAGCGAGCAAGCACCTGATTTTAAAGGGCCTATCCTCACGCAATTTATCGATCAGGATGAATTAGTCATCCTAACCCAAAGCCAACAACACAGATTTTCTCCAGCGCAGGGCTGGCAGACCTTGCCCCATAGACTCGACACCGCAAATCTGCGTTTTATCAGTGATCACACCACCGCGGTGAAAAACTTCCATGATCTTGCCCTGTTTAATGGCTTAGACTATACCTCGCACCCCATTCATGGGCGCCCGGATCCACAAGCGCCCATCACCTATCTAGCCTATCTTAAAGACGCCGATATCTATGTGGTGGTCGATGATAAATACCTGCATCTGGCCCAATTTGATAATGCGGCGCTGCAAGTAATGCGCAGCTTCCCCCTGGAGCTCGCCTCGGTAATCGATACGGCCTATGCCCATGGCAAGCTCTATATCTCAAGTCAGCGTCATGGTGTTATGGAACTGGCGCTTGAGCAACTGGCCCAAAACCAGCCAGCCCGGTTGCACACCATCGACGGTGCCCAGGCGGTGACCAGTCTGTTTTTAGACTCCTCAGCTCGGCTGTGGATCACCACCTTAGACGAAGGAGTCTTTACCCTGGATACGGGGGCAGGGACAAGCAGTATGAAGCGCTTGCCACTTCCCAGTGATGAGTTCATTCCCTCTGCCAGTTGCGTGGTTGAGGACAGCCAGCAGCGGATATGGATAAGCTCTCGCCATGGCGTGAGCGTCTATCACAGTCAAGATAAAACGCTGCACAGCTATACTGGCGCGCAAGGGTTAGGGGCTATTCCCATCACCGACTTTTGTGGCCGCCTGGATCGGTTTATCTATTTCGCCAATAACTCAGAGTTGCTGCTGATCGACCCAGAGCGCTTAGGTAGCCACAGCAAGCCAACCTCAATCACCTTTACCGATTTGTCCATTGACGGCCAATCGACACCGCTTAGCGAGGGGATCCGCATTACCGACCCGAGTGTAATCGAGTTTTCCATGAGTGCCAGCCTGCCCCATGATGAGGGCGGCCAATTACTTTATCGATTAATTGGCCAAAACTCGCAGGCATCGCAATGGCTGCCCAGTCGCTCTCGCTATATCACCTTAATCAAACCCAAGCCCGGCCAGTATCGCATCCAGGCCAAGGTGCTCGGCTATGACTCGGTAGAAAAAGCCTTTATCCAATCAAGCTTTGAGGTTAAACCGCCTTTTTACCTGCTGCCCTCCATGATTGCCCTGTATATCGGCCTCGCCTTCGCCTTGGTTGCGCTGGGCTTTGTGGTTAAATTGCGTTTAAAAAATGCCGAGCTGGCGCTTTCTCGCCATAAGCATCAGGAGCAAAAGTCGTATGCCAAGCGGCTGGCGCAAGAAGTAGCAGCGAAAACCGAGCTCTATAAAGAGCAGCAACAACTTGCGGTGAAAGCCAATTTGGATAAAACCCGTTTTATTGCCTCCGCCAGCCATGATTTGCGTGCCCCTTTGAACGCAATTCGCTTAAAGCTGCTCAATATCTTGCCCGCGGACAGCTCCAATAGTGATGCGATAATCAATGAAATTACACTATTAGATCAATTGGTTGATTCTATCGTCAGCATCTCTAAATTTGACGCTAAGATGGTCAAGCCAACAATAAACGAAGTAAACTTATGCGCCCTGGTTGCAGAGAGTGTGAGTCGCTTTTCCCATCTTGCACAAAAAAAGTCACAGCAACTGACCTTCACCACGGCGCCTTGCGAGGCCTGGGTGCAAACCGATCCCTTTTTATTGGCACGGGTGATAAATAATCTCGTGGATAACGCCATCAAAAACACCCCGGAAAAAGGCAACATAGAGCTGCGACTAGCAACGCAGGAGAACACCTATACCTTGGCTATCATAGACTCGGGCAAAGGCATCAACGAGGCGATTAAGGACAAGGTGTTCAACAGTTTTTTCCGAGGCACCGAAAGCTATGCGGGCAGCGGCCTGGGGCTGACCATAGTGCAGCAAATCTGTCAGATACTCGCGCTTGATATAGAGCTGGACTCCAGCGCACAGGGGTGTACCTTCACTCTCACTCTGCCTAAAAGCACTAAGCGAGTAACGACACAACAAGCCCCCTCGGTCACAAGAAACGTTTTGATAATTGATGATGAGCCAACCTACGCCAATGAGGTGGCCGCAATGGTCACAAAGCGTGGCTTTGCACCGAGTGTGTTTTTAAGCGCTGGACAAGCGCTGTGTTACCCTGGGCCCAAGCCGGAAATGGTTATTTGCGATTATCATCTTGATAACGGGGCCTTGGGGACAGAGGTCGCAAGCCAGATAGCAGCGCGCTTTGCGCTGCATAAAAGCCGCATCATTATCATGTCGGAAGACATCCGCATAAGAGAGCAAATAAGACTTAACTTTGGTTATCGCTTTTTAAACAAACCAATTAAATACAGCCGCCTGTCATGGCTTATCCAACAGCTGGGAGATGCACAGAACAATGAATAAGATCCTCATCGCCGATGATCATCCGCTTTTTTTAGCCGGCCTAAAAGGTGCGCTCTTAAACCGATTGGAAAATACCTATATCGAGCACGCCGATAGCTACCTGGCTCTGTTTTCAAAGCTACAAGAAGATGATGGCGAACTGGACTTGCTGATCATGGACTTAAACATGCCAGGAGCGACCGGTGCCAGTGGCATCTATTTCCTGCGGCAAACCTATCCAGAGCTGCCCATTGTCGTTCTCAGTGCCCATGATAGTCAGGACACTCGCCAGGAATGCTTGCAAGCCGGCGCGTCAGAGTTTTTATCGAAATCGGTGGATATTAACGAGCTAGTTAGCAGCCTTACGCGCATCTTTGCCGGTGAATATCAATTCCCGACAGCTGTCGGCGTCACTCCCTTACCCAGCGCACAGCAACGGCATTATGAGTTACTGGCAAGCCTGACCCCTTCGCAATTCAAGGTCCTGCACCTCATGGCCAATGGCGATGCCAATAAGCAAATTGCATCCACACTCAACATCTCTGAGAAAACGGTCAAGAATCATATTTCTGCCATTTTCGCTAAACTTGGGGTCAGTAATCGCACGCAAGCCAGTAAGATATTTATCGAGCAGGAAGGCCGCTAACATAAGGACATCTGCATTTAAGATCGCAACCGTCCTATTTAACGGTTATTAACGGCGCGTCCACACCAGCAATTTAACCTAGCCCTTAGCGCATCGCGACTTGGCCTGCGCTATGGCCTGAGCACACTCGGATGAAAGTGACATGGGCTTAAACGGGCTTACATTAGCGCCCCCTGTGTTGCCCGTTGGCAGCAAGCCTATGGCGGTTTTGCTTATAGCACCGACAATACGCAGTATCTGCCCGACAACCTCAGAGTAAGCCTTATTTTTCCAGCCCCAAACCAGCATCAGCCAATGGGTGTAGGTGTGCCAGTAGGTGGACTCCTGCCCTAACACATGGGCATTTTCTAAGTGCTTAAACTCTTGTGTTCTCTGAGTCGATAACCTGGCTCTGCGCGCCATAACCAACTCACGCAGGACGGCATAACGGATCGCTTGGGTAAAGTTCATGCTGTGCTCCCATCACTCAATTTTTCAAGAGCATAAACCTTAGTGTTAACTCCAAGGCAAGATTTTTTATGAAGTAATATTTTTCAACGACCTTTCGAGGCGGCCGGTATTTACGTCAAGGAAAGGGAAACGAGGCAAGTAAGGCAGCAAGGGCTTGCCGCCTTGGTCATTCTTGAATTAGCAGCTTAGCGCACTGTGCAGGGTGTCGAGGTGATTAACCAGGTCTAGGCCCAGGTCGGTCAGGTAGCCGCCGTCCGGGCTATCGGTAATGCCCTTTTCAAACAGGCGTCGAGCCGCTTCGCGCATGGCTTCATCGGCATCGCTATGCACCTTAATGCCCTGCATATGACTGGCCCGAGGAAATTTAGCCAGTAACTCCATCTCGTCAACCATGGCTTGATTTATACGCATATTATTTTCCTTTGTTGCTTTTATTATCACGCTTGTATTAATGCTAGACGATGAAAAAAAATTTGCCCTGCGCTATATCATATTTTCGCACTTTCATCTTAGAAACCGCTCTGCTTGTACTTTTCCATTACGCACTCATCCGCCAGCGAGCACGTTTTGTCGCATTCAACTGTTGGCAGCCGGTTGCCACTGTTAGGCTCAAGAAAAATGAGGAGATAACCATGACTAAACTTTTCCCGGCACTGTGTGCCTCCTTGCTGGTAAGCGCCTGCAGCAATACTCCCGCGCCCATGCAGGCCGATGTGCTTATTTCGCAGGTGGATGTTATCGATGTGCGCAGCGGCGATATTAACGCCGATCAACAGGTGGCCATCCGCGGCGATAAAATTATCTGGGTAGGCAAAGATGCCGAGCATATTAATGCCACCACCCAGCTCGATGGCACAGACCAGTATATTATGCCGGGCCTGTGGGATATGCATGTGCACTTTGGTGGCGGCGAAAAGCTGATTGCTGAGAACCAAGATTTATTACCTCTGTACCTGGCTTATGGCGTGACCGCGGTGCGTGATGCCGCCGCCGATATCAGCGATTCAGTGCTCACCTGGCGGGCGGCGATAAATAACAATGAACTACTCGGGCCAACCCTGTTTACCTCGGGCCCCAAGCTAGAAGGGAAGAACTCAATCTGGGCCGGCGACCTGGAGGTAGAAACCGAGGCAGAAATGAATGCAGCCCTGGATCAACTTGAGGCCATGGACGTCGACTTTATTAAGATCACCGACAGCGCCCTGCCCCCCGAGCTCTACCTGAAGGCCGTGCAGGAAGTAAAAAAACGCGGCCTGCCGATCAGCGGCCATATCCCCTTTGCGCTCTCGGTCACCCATGTGTCTAACGCCGGCCTTGATGGCATTGAACACATGCCTTACCTGCTAAAAGCCGGTGCCCGCAATGAAGCAGAAATTTCCGCCGAGGTGCGTAGCGGCGAACTGAGTTATTGGAGTGCCCTGCCCATTATTCGCGCCAATTTTGATGAGCAAACTGCGCTAAGCAAATACCGTGTCCTGGCCGAAAACGACACCGCGGTCGTGCCTACCCTGATAGGCAGCCAGATTATCGCCTTTATCGACGAAGACGATCACCTGAATGACCCGGAGCTCGATTTACTCGGCCCAGGCCTTAAGGCCACTTACAGTTGGCGGGTTGAGCGTGCGGCACAAAAGGCCGCCGCCGATGCCAATGAGATCACCGAGCGCAAAGCCCGCTTTCGCGCCACTCGGGACCTTCTTCCCCTGCTCGACCAAGCCGGAGTGACCATTATGGCCGGTACGGACACGGGTTATCTCAATTCTTATATTTATCCGGGTAAGGCATTGCATGACGAGCTCGCCATTTATGTCGACGGCGGTCTCAGCCCACTGCGCGCCTTGCAAAGCGCGATACTTGCGGGACCAAAGTGGCTGGGTAAAGAGGCGGAATATGGTGCCGTGGAAGCGGGCAAAAAAGCCGATTTGCTGCTGCTTGGCAGCAACCCGCTTGAAGATATCAGTCATACCCGTGATATCCGCACCCTGATCAGCCGCGGCCAGGTCTATAACAGCGCCGCACTGCAAGCCATGCTCGATGCGGCGAAGGCCAAGGTTGCTAAAGCACAAGCTCAATAAGGACTGCGGCGTTTAAACAACAAGCAGTAAAGAATCCACCTTCTGAAGAAGGTGGCTTTGTAAATGCCCCCTCAAAGGGGGCGTTGTTTACTCCAGCGTTAACTGAGCTTGCTCCTGCTTTTCTTCTTTCTCTTGATGCCTCACATAACGCCTTATTATTTCTTCATTTATGCCAACCGTATCCACAAAGTACCCTCGCTGCCAAAAATGATTACCCCACATTTTGTTCTTCCTCAAGTGCGGATATTTACTAAATAGTTTTAGTGCTATTTTGCCTTTAAGTGCTCCCATCTGCCTTGATATCGATAACTTCGGCGGAACCTTTATTACCAAGTGAACATGGTCTACCTGAACATTTAGCTCTACCACTTTGCATCCAAGCTGCTCACTGTAAACGTGAATACAGCGGTAAACATCCTTACCTACTTTATTTTTAAGAATCCTAAAACGGTACTTTGGAGTCCAAACTATATGATATTGACATCGCCAGTACACATGCGATGCTTTCTCGTATCTACTCATGCTTCTTGTCCTTTGACTTCGCTAAAAATCAACAGAGCAATTAGCATGGGTAGCTTTTTCAGGCCAAGCCTAAATTGATGATAACCACCTACTGAAGTAGGTGGTTTAGGGGCTGAAAATAAAAAAAGCCATCAGCTCGAACAGCTGATGGCTTTAACCAATGCCCAAAACATTGTTTGAGCCCAATGACCGCCTGCTAGGCAGGCAGTCATTATCCTTGGCATCTGTTTGCCTTAGTTGTCCACGATATCCACATCAGCCAGGCTACCTTTAACCGCACGTACTTGTTGTACGGTTACCATGTGTTTGCCAACAAAGGCTTTTGCATAAGAACTTCCGGAAATAGTGCCGCCTTCTGCTACCGATACTTCATCAATATCCACTTCCGCACTGGCGCGCGTCATAAAGTGCGCTCTAATTTCATAATTTCCTGCATCCATATTCGGCAGAATAAAATTAAAGTGGTGAGACGCTAAGGTATCTTGCATTAAACCAATTTGTTCATCAGTAGTCGTACACTCAAGAGCCGCGTCGATAGTGCCATCGGGAGTATCCACGTAACCTTCATCGCCAGGCATAAGGCCGTTTTCATCCATGCCACCGGTAGAGTCGGTGCAATTATCAAGCACGCCGCCTAGGGTAGCATTGAGCTCTTGAATACGCTTCGACAACATCACGGCACCGGGCGCAGCATTAACCGAGTCACCACCGCCCACAGGCGTTGCGGTGAGCAGTACCCAAGCGCTGCCATCGGCAATGGCTTTTGCCGCGCCGCCATCTTTACCTTTTAAAGAAGTATCCGTAGTCAGGCCAATTTCCGCAGACACACCCACCAAGAGTTCTTTATCTTGCGGAACCTTAATGGTAGTGATCAAATAGCCATCATTCGTTGCCACTACTTGAGCATCAGCTATCACATCCGGGATTACGGCGACAGATACAAAGTTGACCGGGTTGTCATTCCAAGCAGCCGCAAATTTGGCCGACGCAGCACCGGCAGCATGAGCGGAAAAAGCAGAACTTGCGATGGATACGGCGAGTAGTAGAGTGTTTAATTTCATGTGAACTCCCTGGTTTTTAAACCATAGTTTTTGATTAATAACTGTGAGCCATAAAACTACTATGGGATCTTCAATACCTTGCTACTGCGGTACTCCACATAACCGTTCTGGTTAAAAATGTGGTCTAAACATTTTAGTCAATTTAAAGGGATTGCAAGTAAAAATTCATTCTTAAGGGTGAGAAAAACAAGGAATATAAAAAAATTTTTTGATTTATCGGAAGTTACTTACTATCTTTTCAGATCTTTTTGAGTTCAGAAGCCCCTAATGAGCTTTCAAGCGCCCTCGACCTAAAAAATTAACGCATTGTTATTTATCTGTTTTATTTTTTCCTTTTCAAGGTCACTTATTCAGTTTGTTCAGGCAGCAGAAAAGGAAAAATAAATTTATCGCTCTGCGTAATTTAATTTTAAAACACCACCAATTTTATTAGGTTTACCGATAAATTTACTGCTATTTCATTAGGTCGCGGATTAGCATCATACATCTGGCGTGCGTGGCCGTAAGCTGTATATAAGCCAGCACGCGCAGATTTCAGCTCACCAGTATTAGGCTGATTCTGATTGATAGGCATAGTTATAATAGCCATAGGCGCTGCCGGCTTTTTTAACCACACCGTTAAATACCACGCCTTTTACATCTATGCCGTTTTGTGCAAAACGATTGACGGTTAACTCAATTTCACGCACCTGGTTTAAACCAAATCGGGTTACCAACAAGGTAGTTCCTGCATGGGCGCTAACGATAGCGGGATCCGTTACCGCTAAGATAGGCGGAGTGTCTATGATAACGAAGTCGTACTGCTCATTTACCTGAGCAACGAAATCATCAAAATTCTTATGCATTAATAGCTCAGAGGGGTTTGGTGGCACCATACCCCGCGCAATAAAATGCAGGCCTTCCACCTCGGTCGCCTGAATTGCTTTATTAAGCTCAATACGGCCACTGAGTAGATCCGATAAACCATTTTCTGGCGCCACATTAAAGTGTTTATGCATAAAGCCCTTACGCATATCGGCATCAACAACCAGTACCTTTTTACCACTTTGTGCCAACACTACAGCCAGGTTACCCGAGATAAATGATTTTCCAGCACCGGGACTCGGGCTCGAAATAGCCAACACCTTATTTTTTGCTTCCATCATGGCGAAGTGCAAACTTGTACGTAGGCTACGAAGACTTTCAATCGTCAGATCTGCAGGATTGTATAAGGCGAGTAAATTACCAGCTTCCGCCTCTTTTTTACCGCGAGGCTTGCTCTCTTTATTTAGATTATTCTGAAGATCCGAGTAGGGCACAGAAGCATAAACAGGAATACCTAAAGCTTCAATTTCTCCGGCATCTTCTACGCCACGGTTTATAACCTTTTGAATAAATACAATCACTAGGGCAATAAGGCCGCCAAGGAAGGTTGCCAGCACGACCATCAAGGCTTTTTTCGGTTTAACTGGCTTGGTTGTATCAACTGCCGCCTGATCTACAACACGCACATTACCGACTGTACCCGCGCGAATAATATCCAACTCTTGGGTTTTACCCAGGAGCAGCATGTAAATTTCGTTGCTGACTTCAACATCACGACGCAATCGCAATAGTTCCTGCTGGGTTTGCGGCAGATCGCTCACTTTCGCAACCAACTGGTCACGCTGCTCAGAAACCGCCTCAATTTGCCCCAAAACTCCTTGATAAGTTGGATGGGTCTTTTTAAATTTACGCGAAATATCAACGCGCTTAAGCTCCAGCTCTTGCAACTTGGTTTCCAATTCAACCACTTGATCGAGAAGACCTTGGGTCTCAAGAGAAATATCAATCGACTGATATCTACGTTGATGTTCGTTGTATTTTCTTTCCGCACGCTCAAGTTGCTTTTTGATTTCGGGTAACTGTACCTCTAAAAACTGCAGCGATTTCGCGGCTTCCGCCGAGTTGCGATCGACATTATTACGTACATAGATGCTACTGATTTTATTCAATACTTTTTCGGCATAGGCTGGAGAGCTGTGTTCAAAGCTCAATTCAATAATGCCCGAGTCTTTGGCTTTTTCGACGGCTCTAATCTGGCTTTGTAGCCCTAAAATGGCACGGTAGCGATCATTTTTAACCAAGATAAAAGTACTGCCGGGGCGAGCTGTTAGCTTACGTACACTAAGCTTATAGTAGCCTTGTGTTATATCTTGCCCTACCTGACCAACCAATATCTTTTCGCCTGCCGGATTGTACAACTCATAGCCATTGTCAGTGGTGACAAGTTCAAACGCTTGGCCCAAAAAGCCTTTAGGCACATCGAAGCGGAAAACATCTATTGATTCACCACCCCAGGCATATTGGTCAAAACCCATAAAAGGCTCGGCTAGGTCGGTGTCGCTTTGGGGGTTAAAACCACGAAAAAACTTGTCTCCTATCAGCGGCATCAGCTTAGGTTTGGCAACAAGATTAAGATTTAGGCTGTCGACGGCTTCGCCAATTACAGTGCGTGATTTAAGCAGCTCAATCTCGGTAATTGCGCCACTTGTGCCTTCAAACATGCCGGCCATATCTTCCAAACCGGGCACACTAGGCTTACTCTGTTCGACTTGTATTAGAGCTGTCGCCTTGTAAATGGGCTTAGAGAATACGGCTGTGGCCACACCGATCACAGTGAAAATAGCGGTAATGAGAATAATGAAGTACTTGCGATCGAGTAGGATTGCAAAGAGTGCGAGCAGGTCAATCTCCTGCTCTTGTTGTCTATCTTGGCCTATACGCTGGTTTTTTAGATTACTCATTGAGTTGTTCATACTTCTACAGATACTTAAGCCAAGCATTTGTTGCTTGATCAATTAGTTGATATACATGTTCAAAGGCCTCACGGCTTTGCTTATATGGGTCTGGAATAGGTTGGTTATTCATCCATTTACCAAGCAAAAAAGCCTTTCCGCGAGCGTGAGGGTAACGCTGGTGCAGATCTCTCAAATGAGACTCTTCCATCACTAAAATCACACTATGGCTGGCGACCAGTTCACCGCAAATTTGCCGGCCCTTATGCGGGGTCATATCAACCCCTTGCTCTGCGGCTACGCTTTGCGCCGTATGATCGGCATCATGCCCCTTCATTGCCGTAAGGCCTGCTGAAGATATATGGATGGCTTTATTTGCTGCCGCTACCTTACGCTTTAGCAAATCTCTGCTTTGGGTGAGCGGCATATATTGCCAGCACACACCATTAAAACTGAATCAAACATAGGCTTAAAAAACGTTATTTCGTACTTCGACTTCTGAATATTGGTTAATTACAGAAATGGTTGGCACAAGCTGGCGAATCAGACGATTCCAACGAGCAACCGGAGCCGTAGTTACGTAGACAATATCTTTAGGCTGTAACTCAAACTGTTCAGCAAGAACATAAGCCAGTGCATTTTGAGCATTGAGTTGATAGACATCGGCGATAATATCGCTGTTATCGTTACGCGCTCGCAACACAAAGACACCATTTGCATTCGCCGTCTCTTCATTCAGACCGCGGGCCTCACTGATGGCCTCTGCCAAGCTTAAGCCGTAACGGTCAATGGTGATCGAACCGGGCTGCTTTACGTCCCCTAACACATAGGCTTTACGCTCGTCATTACGAGAAATGTGGACAATGTCGCCATGTTTAAGTAAACGGTTTTGCGAGATATCACCATGGGCATAAAAATCATCTAGGGCAATCACTTCTGCTTCGCCGCCCCTGGTGAAAGTAACTGTTTTCCAATCGGCACGAGCGGTTAGGCCGCCAGCGTTGTTAATGGCATCAATAAGCGTTAACGGTACTTCAGTAATAGGGAATACACCTGGCTTATTAACCTCGCCCGTCACATAAGCGCGCTGACTGCGAAATCCAACAACTTTTACGTCGACCTGTGGCTGTTCAATAATATGACTTAAACGTTTTACCAGTTCGTCGTGAACTTCAAGAATTGTTTTATTTTTTACTGGAATTTTTGGTGCATACGCGTAGGTAATGGTGCCATCCGCTTGTACACGGAAACCATCAAATTCAGCTGTACGCTGCACCACAGCAGGAATGGTTAATTCGGGATGATCCCAGACACCAATAGAAAGCACGTCTCCCACACCTAGGCGATACTCGTAATTAGAGGTATCAACACCCGCTAGGCTGGATGGTTTTTTTGGCAGAAGATCACGAGATTGACTGGCGATAACTTTTGAATCAATAACCTGGATATTAACCTTATCCAGATCTTGCTCTAACTGGTTACTTTCTTGCCTCGTAGCCGCACCTTCCATATAACTGCCAGGAATTAGCGTACAACCACAGCCGAAAAGAACAATGGCCGCTACAAGTGAGTTTTTCATCAACACCATCCTTATGTTTACATCCTTATTTAGCAACTCAACAAAAGCCAGAAGAGTCTGGAATAATTTATATGTACTTGGAGTTGCGTGCTGATTTGGGTTGAGTGATTGTTTTTGCTGTCAAAAAAGAAGCAACTTACTACAAACAAAACCATTATTAGCAACTAAATTGTCGGCGGTAAATTAAGGTGTATTCTCTGCACCAGCAAAATTAGATACAGAACATAGGTATGTTACTGCAGAAAATTGAGTGCCTTTTGGATACCGCTAAGCAAACAAATAACGAAAAGAAAGAGGCCCAACCTAATTTGATACAGAAGCTTTCATTCGTTGTTGGATAATTGGGTAGGGAAACGTGAAATCTAGAGCCAATAAATGCCTGCTCAACACATGAATCCCTTCCCGCATTTATCGCGCCACATTCTAGCAGAAGAAAACTCCGCGATACTAGCCTAGTTTAGGAAAAAAGTAGGGTTACTTTTCCAACCGAAATGTTTGAATTTTAGGCACATTCAGATGGACATCCACTCTAAATATTGGGTTCTTTCTTTTAGCTCGGTAGCAGAGCTACACTGTAACAAAGACCAAGACCCCAGCTATAAAGAGCAGTCTAATTATTCTTGTTTACTTATCAGGCTGCTGTTCTCGACCGACTTGTCAGCATAAAGGGGATCGCTGCGGCGATAAATCCGCTGGCCATGGCTAGCAGCCAGTCGTCTAAATGCAGGGGTGACAGGTGTAGCAAGTCGGCCAAAGCCGGGACCTGAATCAGCAAAACACTGACAAGCATGGTTAAGACCACCAAGACCCGGGACGCCAGGGTGCGCAGCCTACTCAGTGCAATAGTAATACCGGCACTGACGCTGGTCAGCGCAACCAGGGCCATGGCTCTGGCATGCTCCACGTCTTGCATCGCCCCCAGGCTGCGGATATAGGCAAAGGTGATCAACAAGGTAAAAACAACCCCGCTGAAAACAATGACACCCCAGTGTCGCCGTGAGAAAAACCGGGCCGGCCCATTGGCTTGAGCGGGGGCAAGGTGCGAGGTGTCGGCACTGTTTTGAAACACCAGCAAGGCCGTGGGATGAATGATCATCTCCAGCCAGACGATATGTATCGGCAGATAAAGAACGGGATATCCGAGAAAAGGGATGACCGCGGCGGTTAAAACCAAGGGAATGTGGACCAGCAGCAGGTATTCAAAACTCAGGCGTAGATTGTTAAAGAGCTGGCGCCCCTCGGCGATCGCCTGCACTATGCTGCGAAAGTTATCGTCGAGTAAAATAATCGCCGCGGCCTCATGGGCACTGCGGGTACCGCGCTCGCCCATGGCAATGCCGATATCCGCCGACTGAATGGCCGGCACGTCATTTACCCCGTCTCCCGTAACCGCCACTATATCGCCACCTTGCTTAAGGGCGTGCACCAACGCCAGTTTTTGCGCGGGCACGGCGCGTGCGATAACATCAACACCATCCAACACTCGGCTATCCTGGTTGGTTAGACTGCTTGCCAATGCTTCCCCTTCTATCACCCTGGGCTTCCCCTGATGCAGGCCTATTTCGCTGGCAATGGCGGTCGCCGTAGCAGGATGATCCCCTGTCACCATAATGACCCGAATTCCCGCTTGCTGACAGATCTCCACGGCTTCTTTTACACCGTCGCGCAGTGGGTCTTCAAACGCCAGCAACCCAGCCAACGTAAAACCCTGCTCGGGCTCCTGATCGCAGCGGGCCTGGTCATCCAACTCTTGCCAGGCGCAGGCGATCACCTTGTGCCCTGTTCCCGCCAGCTTTTCGACCTGCTGTTGCCACCGCTCTATATCACTCTCACCAAGATCGCACAGGGCCAATATGGTTTCCGGTGCGCCTTTGACCGCGATGAGCTTTGTTGTTTCTTCCCTAATCACCGCCGTCTCGCGCTTACGAGCTTCGGTAAAAGGAAAGGTATGTAATACAGCATGCTCCAGTGGAGCACCTGATGCGAGGATAGCCTGATCAATAGGGTCGCCGCTGTCCGCTCGGGATGCATAGGCAGCAATCTGCAGCAGCCGTGTATCGTCGATGTCGCCGACCGCGTAGTGATGCGCGAGCTGCAGGCGCCCCTCGGTTAAGGTGCCCGTTTTATCCGTACAGATACAAGAAACCCGGCCTATGTTCTCTACCACAACGGCACGCCTCACCAAGGCCTGACGACGCGCCAGCCGATAGACTCCCACCCCAAGAAAGAAGGTGAGCACCACGGGAAACTCTTCCGGCAACGCCGCCACAGCCAGGGTCAGCCCGCTCAGCAGCGCATCGATGAGGCCATGCCCCTGGTAAAGGCGGGTTCCGGCCAAGAGCACACAAATAACACTGGCAATAATAAGCAGCACCTTAACCAGCTCGGCCACGGCCAGTTGCAAGGGTGTGCGCTGATGACCGCCGTGGAGCACCGACTGAATAATTTCACCGTACAAGGTGCCTTTCCCGGTATGGGTTACCAGCATACGGCCCGAGCCGGTCAGTACACGGGTACCGGCATATCCCCAATGCGTCGCCGCAACCCGCTCGGTCGCCTTTAGCTTATCCGGCTCTTGCAGTGCCAGCTTGTGTACCGGAAAGGCTTCCCCGGTCAAGGTTGACTCATCGACCTGAAGCTGCTGCACGCCAACGAATACTCCGTCCGCCGGCAGCGAGTCGCCGGGGTCTAAAAGCACCAGGTCACCGGGCACCAGTTCCACGGACGCAATGGTGAGCTCTTTAGCGTGACGCACAACCCGTGCCTGGGAAGCCAGACGACGCCCCAGGCTTTGGGTTGAGGCTTGAGTGCGCCGATGCAGGTAAGCATCCATGCCAAGAAAGGGTATCAGTGCCAGCAACAAAATGCCGGCTTCGGTCAATTCGCCGGTGACAGCAAACAGTCCGCTGGTGATCAGTAAAAACCACAACATAGGATCTTTAATGGTGTCGATAATCAAAGCCCAAAGGCCACCGCTGACCTGCTCGGCAATACGGTTATCGCCATAGCGCATGCGTCGTTGCATTATTTCCGCATCATCGAGCCCAGAGTCGGCTTTTTTCAAGTCATCCAGTCTCTCGGGAGGAATTGTGCGTTGCATAGCGGCGCTCTTGGATCAGGTTCATAACCCACTAAATATAGGCCGCTTTATAAGGGGGCGATAGGGAAACACAAGCCCGGTTGGATGCTGCGCTATTGCGAAGGGATTGCTTAGAAGCAGGGTTTGAAAGCAAATTTACGTAGGAAAAGTGCCAACCGGATTCAGGATGAGTCAATTGCATTAAAAAAGGCGCTTCCGCGCCTTTTTATTATCTACCAACCTGTGATTACTCTACGGTAACCGACTTGGCCAGGTTACGAGGCTGGTCGACGTCCGTGCCCTTGATTACGGCGACGTAGTAAGACAGCAGCTGTAATGGGATGGTGTAGACCACAGGAGCAATCACATTTTCAACATGATTGACGTTAATCACGCGCATGGTGTCGTCAGACTCAAAATGTGAGTCCTTATCCGCGAACACATAGATGATGCCGCCACGAGCGCGCACTTCTTCCACGTTCGATTTCAGCTTCTCCAACAACTCGTTGTTTGGCGCCACAACGATGATCGGCATATCCGCATCGATTAACGCCAGTGGACCGTGCTTCAACTCACCCGCCGCATAGGCTTCGGCGTGAATGTAAGAGATCTCTTTGAGTTTCAGCGCCCCTTCCATGGCGATGGGGTACTGAGAGCCACGACCGAGGAACAACGAGTGATGCTTGTCGGCGAATTCTTCCGCCAGGGCTTCGATGTCGTCGGCAAGCAAGAGTGCTTCTTCCAACTTGTTTGGCAGAGTCTTAATGGCGTTAACGATTTCCGCCTGGTTT
Organism: Pseudoalteromonas sp. T1lg76; assembly: GCF_002964725.1. NCBI lineage: Bacteria > Pseudomonadati > Pseudomonadota > Gammaproteobacteria > Alteromonadales > Pseudoalteromonadaceae > Pseudoalteromonas > Pseudoalteromonas sp. T1lg76. The sequence goes on along the minus strand of NZ_PQCE01000033.1, from coordinate 60,474 downwards.
AGGCCTTTTTCCTGAGCAATCGACGCGGTTAGCATCAATAAGCCAACAAGTTGTGTGGTGAAGGCCTTGGTTGAAGCCACGCCGATCTCGGCGCCGGCCTTGGTCATAAAGGCCAAGTCAGATTCACGCACCAATGACGAGCCAGGCACGTTACAGATAGTCATAGAGCCCATATAGCCCTGCTCTTTGGCCAGGCGCAAGGCGGCCAGGGTATCGGCAGTTTCACCGGATTGAGAAATGGTTACCAGCAGGCTGTTCGGGTGCACAAACGACTCACGATAACGGAACTCGGAAGCAATCTCGACATTACAGCTGACGCCGGCAAACTGCTCCAGCCAGTAACGGGCCACCATGCCCGAGTGGTAAGAGGTACCACAGGCGATGATCTGTACGTGCTGCACGTCTTTAAAGATCTGCGTGGCACTGTCGCCAAAGGCATCCACGGCTACGCGGTCATCTTGTAAACGGCCTTCCAGGGTGTTGCGCACCGCCATCGGCTGCTCGTAAATTTCTTTAAGCATATAGTGGCGATATTCGCCCTTACCCGAGGCGTCCTGAGTGATGTTTGATTCCACCACCTCACGCTCCACCGGCTCGCCGTTCAGGTCGAAAATCTCGACGCTGTCACGGGTAATACGCGCCACATCACCTTCTTCCAGGAATATAAAGCTACGAGTAACGGGTAATAGCGCCAGCTGATCGGAGGCGATAAAGTTCTCGCCCAGACCCAGACCAATTACCAGCGGGCTGCCAGAGCGGGCAACGATGATTTCGTTGTCGTTGGCCTTGTCGAATACCACGGTACCGTAGGCGCCTTCAAGCTGCTTAACCGCGGCCTGTACCGCGCTTAACAGGGTGTCGTGTTGCTGGCGTAGCTGGTGGATCAGGTGCACCATGACCTCGGTATCGGTTTCCGATAGGAAAGTATAACCATCTCCCTTCAACGCTTCGCGCAGGCTAGAGTGGTTTTCAATGATGCCGTTGTGTACCAAAGCCAGTTCATTGTTCGACAAATGCGGGTGCGCATTGGCTTCGGTTACACCACCGTGGGTGGCCCAACGGGTATGAGCGATACCGGTAGTGCCGGATACACCGGCATCGTTTAAGGCGCTCTCAAGCATGGCAACCTTGCCCACGGCTTTAACGCTGTTTAGAGTATTGCCCTGTAGCAAGGCCACACCGGCCGAGTCATAGCCACGGTATTCAAGGCGCTTTAGGCCTTCAACTAAAATCTTGTTTACTGGGCGCTCTGCAACGGCACCAACTATTCCACACATAAATTCTCCATTTGCACGTATGTGTTGTCTTTTTGCCCTATGTTGTCGGTCGGGCTTATTCGTTTACCTCGGCACAGATCAGCTGCACGCCATGGGCGCTTATTTCCCGGCGCAACTCGGGCGCCAGGTTGCTGTCGGTGATAAGCGTGCTGACCTGTTGCCAAGGCAGTTCTAAATTCGGGATACGGCGACCGATTTTTTCCGACTCCACCAGCACCACCACGTCGCGAGCGGCCTCAGCCATCACCTGGCTTAAACCGATAAGCTCGTTAAAGGTGGTGGTTCCACGGGAAACATCGATACCATCGGCGCCTATAAACAGGGTATCGAAATCGTAAGAGCGCAGTACCTGCTCGGCAACCTGGCCCTGGAAGGACTCGGAATGCGGGTCCCAGGTGCCACCCGTCATCAGCAGGGTGGGCTCATTCTCCAACGCCAGTAGCCGGCTGGCCACATTGATGGCATTGGTCATCACCACCAGGCCGCGTTTAGAAGCCAGCTCGGGGATCATCGCCGCCGTGGTGCGGCCGCTGTCGATAATGATGCGGTGGTGATCTTTAATCAGCTGCGCCGCCGCCTTAGCAATGGCGCGCTTGCGCGCCGAGTCTTGCGACTCGCTGCCGGCGACTATCTCTTTCGGCAGCGCAATGGCGCCACCATAACGGCGCAATAGCAGACCGCTTTGCTCTAACGAGGCCAAGTCCTTTCGAATCGTAACTTCTGAGGTATGTAACTGCTCCGCCAAGGCTTCAACCGACACTTCACCCAGCTCATTAACCTGGTTAAGTATGGTGTGGCGGCGCTGTTGAGTGTTACGTTTGGTCATTTAGCAATAAATAAGTTTCGATTCGAAAGATGCGCATTATAGTCGAAACTTTAAGCAAAGCTCAACCTGTTATTCCCAGCACATCACTAAGGATTGATTTTACATAGATGTAACATTTCTGTATTCTCAAAGCTGCTTTTTATAGCGCACAAGGACGAAAAGCTATGCGTACACTAATTTATATCACTCTGATTTTATGTAACTTCCCTTCACTAGCGGCTATTTCTAAATGGACCAGTTTTAGCCAAAGTAATGGCCATATCACCATTCCTGTTACCGTTGAAGGCATTGAAACTCACGCCATACTCGACACCGGCGCACAAATACATGCCATCAATAGCTCATTTATCTTAAAAAATAAGCTCGATTTAACCGCCGCGGGCAGGATCAGGGTCAAAGGTGTTTACGGCACTGAAGACAAAAAAACATATAACCAAGTCGAATTAAGCCTGTTCGGGTTCGATACCCAAATAGACGGCTTAGTTGCAGCTCAATTGGGTTTTCACACAAATGGCATTCTGCTCGGTGCTGGCTTCTTCGATAAATTCATAGTGCAAATAGACTATCCGAATAGTCGTATGCGTTTAATAACGCGAGACAGCCTGGATCTAGGTGAACTGGAAAACATCGAAATGCGCGCGCAGCGTGGCACTGGAAGACCCATAGTGAAGGTCGCTTTGGGCGAAGAGCGCAGCGCTTGGTTGTTACTCGATACCGGCAGTAACGGCGGCTTAACCATCAAACGCTCTGTAGCCGATAGTCTCGGCTGGTTAGACAATAAAGAGCTCAGCACCGGGATTAGCATGGGGGTCAATACCTTGGCCACCACCAACTCTTTGCGTATCGATGAATTTAAATTTGGCCCATATACGCTGGAAAATGTACTTGTAAGCGTACCGGGTGAAGGACAAAGCGCAAACCTGGAGGAGCAATTCTCAACGACTGGTACCCGCATTAAATCCGCGAAGGTCGAAGGGATCCTCGGTTACGATATTCTCAAACACTTTGTCGTCACCATAGATTACAAATTTGGCCACGCCCATATCGGCCTGCCCGAGGAGCAATAAGCACCTCAGCTCAAACTTCGTAACTCCATATCACAGGTGTGATCATCCAGGTCATCTTGCGGCCCCAGCTCTTCATAAGCTGACTGCATTTTTAACAACGCCTGGGTGGCACCGAGCGCCGATAACGCCCGCTCTGCTTCACGCAGCGAATTAAAAGACTTGGTAACCTCATGATGATCAGCCAAAATATGGTAGTTACCCAGGGTATCTATCACCCCTGCCAGATAGTGATTGGCGTCAGCATAACTGAGGATAATAGCGCGATAGTGACTATCCGCGATGGCCGCTTTTAGTAGATTGGCTTGCATGGTGTGGCTCCTAAAATGTGCTCACCTACTTTAAAGGTAGCAGAGGAATAAAAGGAGTTAAAAGCATCTGTTTTTATGCCTGCTCGCTTATAATCAAAAAAGCACCTCTGAGGCTTATAGCGCGGCCTTTTGGCGATATCTGTCGGGGTGCTTACTGGGTGCTCAGAGACGCAGTAAATGTGCGCTCTCAACCCGCCTTTGTGCTATGTTCAAATACAGAGGGAACCACCTGGAAAATGGGTGGTCTATTTTGAGGGTCTGCTGACTCACAGAACAAAAATAATATTTAGGTGTGGCTCAGTCACTTAAGCCAGCGCTCAGTTTTAGCTCACTTTGTGTTCAGGTTAACAGATTAAGCTCACACCCTTTCGCTCTTACTACCCAAGTAGCGCACATATAATTTTTTATCTTAATAACACTGAATTTTTATGTATCGAATTTTACTTATTTCTTTTTTTCTGGTGTTGGCTGGCTGTCAAACCACGCCGTCAAACGATAACCAGACGCAGCAGGATGTGACTGCTGCGGATAACCAGAACAGTGCCGGCACAAGCACAACCGATAATGCTAGCGCCAAGCAGAGCGAGCAGCAAACCAAAACAGCAAGCACACTGACACCACAGCAGGTTGAGGATGTGTGGCAACGTATTCGCATGCAACTGAGCTTTGCCGACTCAAAGCATCCCGCGGTGCAGCAACGCATCGACTGGTATTTATCGCACCCTAACTATATGGAAGAGATCAGCCGCCGCGCCGAGCCCTATCTGTACCACATAGTTACCGAGGTGGAAAAACGCGAACTGCCCATTGAGCTGGCACTGATGCCGCTGATCGAAAGCGACTTTGATGCCAGTGCTTATTCTCATAAGCATGCCTCGGGTCTGTGGCAGCTCACCCCATCTTTGGCCAAATATTTTGGCGTGAAAATCAGTCCCTGGTATGACGGTCGTCAGGATGTGATCGACAGTACTCAGGCGGCATTGGACTTTATCGAGTATCTGCATAAGCGCTTTGACGGCGACTGGTATCACACCATAGCCGCCTATAACGTCGGCGAAGGCCGTGTGTTAAAGGCCATTGAAAGCAATAAAAAAGCCGGTAAAAGCACCGACTTTTTCGCCCTGAAATTGCCCAAGCAAACTCGCCACTATGTGCCTAAATTGCTGGCGGCGGTGCAACTGCTGAAGCATCAGAAAATGGAGTTTCCGCTGATAGCCAACCAGCCAAGCATTACCACCTTGCCACTGTCAGGTGCCGTGGTGCTGGCCGATAAAACGAAATGGGGCAATCTGGAGCAACTTAACCATGGCGTGATCCGCTTTCCGGCCATCATAGACGCCCCACACATAGTTGTGCCGGTAGAGGACAAGCAGCAATGGCAGACGCTGATCACCGACCAGCAAAACGGCGATTACAGCCAGTGGCAAAATTACACCATAGCAAAAGGCGATAGCCTGAGCGTTATCGCCAAACGTTATTCGCTCACGGTGCAGCAATTAAAAACCTTTAATAACCTGAAGTCGGATCGCATCCGTATAGGTGACAAGCTGATTTTGCCGGTACTGGCGGATGAGCAAATTGAATACAAGGTGGCCTCCGGCGATAGCCTGTGGAAAATAGCCCGTCGTTATCAGGTGAGCGTGGCCAAGCTCAAGCAGTGGAATAATCTCTCTAAAGACACCCTGCGTATTGGCGAAACCCTAACGCTGTTTTTATCACGCAGCTAATCCCCATATAAATAAGGCCGCTAAAAAGCGGCCTTATTATTTTCTAAACTACATAATGGTCACGACATCACGCTAATCTTCATTATTGCCATACCAGTTAAACTTGCGGGTCAGCATCATGATCAAACTAAGCACCGCAAATACCAGGGTCGCCCCCATCAACAAGGCATAATCCTCCGCCGCCAGCAGGCTAAACAAAACCCCATACAGCAGCGCAATAGCGCCGAAGAATACCGCTCCCTGGCGCGAACTGTGCAGCATACCCGCCACATAAATGCTTAACAGCAAACTCGAGGCCAAGGCCGATACCAGGTAAGCCAGATTAAAGCCAAAATGTTCGCTGAGCGATACCAGCAGCAAATAAAACACGGCTATGGCCAGGCCGACAAAACCGTATTGCACCGGATGAATCGCATCTTTGCGCAGGATCTCCAGTAAAAAGAAACTTGAAAACACCAGCACCAAAACCAAGAGTGCATAGTTAGTGGCGCGATGGCTTTTCAGGTAATGATCGACCCCATCCACCAGGTTTACGCCCAGGCTGCGCTCCCTTAAGTTACTGCAATCGCCCTTGCTGCGCACGCAGTTGCCAAACAGCTCCTGCATATTGGTAGCGAAGAAGTTGGTCTGCCATTTTGCGGTAAATTGTTCACTATCTATGCTGGAAGAGGTTGGTAAGTAGTCACCAACAAAGCTCGGGTGAGGCCAGTCCGCTGTCATGGTGACATGAGTTTCTTCACCCACGGGGGCAATAGCAAAACGCTTCATGCCTTGCAGGTTAAGATTGATCTGCACCGCCACCTTGTCCCGTGCCAGCAGAGTCTGTAAATCCACAGCCGCATGCACGCCATCGGCCAGTTGTTTAATCTGACTGCCGGGCTGAAACACCAGTGACTCACCGGCCATTTGCACAGCGCTGCCAACGCCAATGCCGCGAATATCCTGCACCACCATCACCAGATTCAGCTTGGTAATATTCTTGTCGGCATAGTCCTTGAGTTTGCGCGTGTTAAAGGTGGCGGAAATATCGTTTTGCGAGCGATAAAGGTTGGCTTTATAGATGCCGCGAAACTTCTCATAGGTGCTTAGCTGCGCCTGCCATTTTAACTCGCTCGGCAAGAATACCTGCTTGTGTAGCACGGAATAGCTTTGCCCCTGCTCGTTATGCTTGGTTTCCATATATTCTAAATACAGAAACGGTCCTATTATGCCTTGCTCGCCACTGCTGCTACGGGCGATTTCCTGCTGCACTTCCTGATGGCGCTCGGAGCGCTCCATTATCAGCCCCTTGATCATCATAATTGGCACCAAGATAAGCAGTACAAGGCCGGCGATAATGAGTAATTTGTTACCTAATTTTTGTCTCATTTATTAAACTCCATGTGATGAATAAACCTAGCTTATTCAACAAGGTTGGAGTTTAGGTGCGGCTAATGTGGAGATTTTATGGAGTTGTAAAGATCAAGGTCACGCGCACCCCGTCGGACTCATTGGTAATAAGTAACTTACCTTGGTGCAATTGCATTATCTGCTCAACAAAGGTCAGGCCCAGGCCAGAACTCTTGTGGCCATTATCGCGCGGCAACGAATAAAAGCGCTCACACACCTTGCTAAGAGCATAATCGGGGATAGCCGGGCCCTGATTAAAAACCTGTATCAGGGTGCGATCTGGCTCCGTCTGCACAGACACACTCACCTCACCGCCAACAACAACAAAATCGAGGGCATTTTCCAGTAAATTGTAGAGCGCCTGTTGCACCAAGAAGGCATCACCAAGCAGACTTTGCCCAGGGTCACAATTAACCTGCATCTGCACCCGTTTCTGGGTGATGGTGGCCAGCATGGATTCACATACTCGGTTAATTAAAGGCGCCAATTCAATCGCCCTCTTGCTCTGTAATTGCGGCTGCTTTTCAAGCCGGGCCAGAGCCAGGAGGTTGTCGATCAGCTGCTGCATGCGCTCACTTTCTTTCTCAATATTACTAGCAAAGAGTCGCTGCTTTTGCTCCGTCAGCGGCGTTTGTAACAGCTCGCTGGCTCCTTTTATGGCACTCAGTGGGCTTTTCAGCTCATGTGTCAGGGTTTGCACATATTGTTCCACATAGTTTTTACCATCCAGTTTGGCACGCATGGCCGCCAGCGCCTCACTCAGCTGCCCGTATTCATAGAAGATGCGAAATACCGGTTGCCTGGCCTTTTCGCCACGACCCAGTTTGGCCGCATAGTTTGCCAGCTTATCCAGCGCCGTATTGATACGCCAGGCGATCAAGGCACCGAGCAACAAGGCCACCACACTCATCACCACCAGCCAGGTCAGCACCCGATATTTAGCTTTATCGATAAAGGGTTGCACCGAGCGATTGGCCTTGGCCACGGTGACACTGCCAATGATCTCACCATCCCCGCGAATGGGCGCCGCCACATGCATGACGGTAGAGGTCGGATCCTCGCCCTCTTGTATGCTTGAGCGCGCCCCATACTCGCCACGCAGCGTCAGGTAAACATCGTTCCATCGGGAAAAGTCAGCGCCAACATCCCGCTGCCAGGAATCAACCAGGACGATACCGTTAGCATCGGTTATATAAATTCTGTGGTTAATACTGCTTTTATCCACGCCCCAGATCGCCGCGTTCGGGTCACGTTGACCAAAATGGCTTAGAAGCTCGGCAAATTCACTGTTCGATAAGGTGCCCTGCTGCAGGTGGGGAGCCGCCAAGGTTGCCAGCAGGTTGGCCATATCCACCAGAGTTTCTTCACTCACCTGGCGAACCGTGGGTTTAATCTCCCGCATCACGGTCGAGCTGACCACATAGGTAGTCAAGGCCACCACTACAACATACAAGAGAAAAAGCCGCAGACCGAGAGGAATGCGCGGCCATTGAAACAATTTATCGACCCAGGAGCGATCGTTACTTTGGCTCATAAAAGTACCCGAAACCGCGCTTGGTGTGGATCACCTCAGCCAGGTCATGGCTCTTCAACTTGTGTCGAATGGCCTTGATATGGGAGTCGATATTGCGGGCATAATGAGATGCGTTGGCCATATCCGCGGCACACATAAGTTGCTCACGGCTAAATACCTGTCGCGGATGACTATGGAGTTTGTGTAGCAGTTTATACTCCAGCGCTGTTAATTGCAGCGCCTGCGCGCCGACATAAAAGTCATACTGGCGGGCATGCAGATCTGTACTTACCTGCGCCGCTGCGGGTTCTGGAGTGTCGCTCCTGACCATACGTAACTTAATGCGGGCCAGCACCTCGCGGGGACTAAAGGGCTTGGTAACATAGTCATCGGCGCCGATTTCCAGACCCACCACCCTGTCGATTTCATCACTGCGGGCGGTTAAAAAGATAATGGGCACAGTAGAGAAGCTGCGTATCTGTTTACACAGTTCAAAGCCATTACCATCGGGCAGACCCACATCGAGCAACACCAAAGCCACCTGCTCATCTTGTATAACGGCCAACCCCTGCGCGGCAGTAGCACACCAGCTGACCCTCAACCCCGCTTGTTCTATTACATGCACCAAGGTATCGGCTATGGCCGGCTCATCTTCAATCACCACTATCTGTTGGTTCGTCATGCAGGTGTCCATTGGGTCTATTTTTTATTTTCCCCACATATAGTTACAGGACGTTCACCGTTAATCAAGAAAGCAGCGGTGGTAATAAGTGAAAAGATAAACAGGCCTAAAACACTATTCGCACACAGGCTCCATTTAATGCCGTACTTTGCTCCAGTTGCAGATCGGCGTCGTGCCACAGGCACAACTTGCTAACGATAGATAAGCCCAGACCCACGCCGGTTTGCTCGCGCTGGGCAACCTGATGGTTTTTAACAAATGCCTGCAACAGCTTGCCACTGAGTTGCTCATTAAAGCCTGGGCCATCATCGGCCACGCTCAACTCAATACCATGCGAGTGAGCACGCAAACTGATATGAATTTGGGTGTGGGCAAAACGTACGGCGTTGCTCATTAAATTGGTGAGAATACGCAGGAAACTGCGCCTATCCACCTCAATCACATCACAGTGACAATCTATATGTATGTTCAAATCGCTATAGATACGAAATTTATCACAGCCCTGCTCCAACAGCTCCCTGGCATCATGGACGACCGGACGGATCACTGGCTTGCATTGATTCAGTTCGGCATAGGTGAGGAACTCCTCCACCAGCATTTCCAGCTCGGTGATATCTTGCAACACGCTATTGCAGTCAACTGCACCACTGGGCTGGTGGGCGGCCATTTCCAGGGCAAATTTAGCGCGACTAATGGGCGTGAAGAAATCATGAGATACCGCATTGATCAGCTGACGCTGGTAGTCGCTTTGGTTTTGTAACTCTTCGGCCATTTCATCAAAGGCATCGCCGATGCGTTTAATCGCACTTAAACGCCCAAGCCTGGCCTGAGCGGCAAAATTACCGACGGAAATCTTATTGCTGGCCTGACGCAGCCGGGTGAGATCGCGAAACAAGGGCCAACACACCAGCAGCACAGCCACCGCGACACTGGTATAAAACAGCAGGCTGATCAGCGCTTGTTGCTGTTCCCTCTGCGCCCGCGGCAAGGGGCCAAGCACTAAGATGCGCTGCCGGCTGCCGTCCAGGTAATAAAATAGCAACTGATTGTCTTGATCCAGCATAGGCACCACGGCACCGCTGCGCAGTTGCTCGTCTATATGGGGATCAAAGTGAATATCGGTGAGGGTGATTGCGCTGATAAGGTGACTGGCCTGTGGGTTAGGCGCTTGCAGCATGCCCCGAGCCAGGGCAAGCTCGGCGTCACTGGCAATGGCGGTGTCGCCGAGATGGCTGTTAATCAGCCAGGCGCTTATGCCTAAGCACAGCACCAGGGTTGAAAAAAGGTAGCCATAAACCTTGAGCACTTAACTCACTTCCACGCATCCGGAGAAAGAATATAACCCTTACCCCATACCGTGATAATACGACTGGGGTGCTCATCGGCATCCCCTAATTTTTTACGTAATCGGCTCACACGTCCATCTATGGTGCGATTCTGACCATCGTATTGGCGGCCAATGGCGGCCTCGAATAAATGCTCCCGACTCACCACCTGACCGACATTAAAGGCCAACTTCTCCAATAAATCGAATTCGCCGGTGGTGAGCTCGAGGCGGTCGCCATTTAAACTCGCCTGACGTTGATAACGATTGATCACCAGATTACCTATGGTCAGTGTCTGCGACTGGGCGGCATTCTTAGCACAGTATTTCAGTTCATTGCGACGCAGGCAGTGGTTAATACGCGCCAGTAAAATAGAAGGTGAAATAGGCTTAGTCAGGTAGTCCTCGGCACCCAGTTCCAGGGCATGAATATGATCCACATGACTTTGCCGTGCGGTGAGAAAAATAACCGGCACCGAATACTGGCGCTGCAGCTCTTCAAAAACCTTGAAGCCGTCGCTTTCCGGTAAGCCGATATCGAGTAACACTAGATCATAGCGCCGCTTCACCATTTCAAATGCCGCTATATGCGGTGAGCTAATATGGGTCACAGAAAAACCATGAGATATTAGGAAGGTAGAGATAAGCTCGGCCAATTTCAGGTCGTCTTCGACATAAAGAATAGATTTTTGTTGTTCACTCATTAAAAAATACTCCAAGCTACCTTGCGACGCTTTTGATTTAGAAAGTGACGTTGCACGTCGATCATCACCTGTGCAACTCGCTGCTTATCTTGCTTACGCACTAGGTAAATCATCACATCGGACGCTGCTTCCAATGACAATTTATAGTGCTGAGCACGATTGGGGACGTCGCAAATTAGTTTTGGCTCACCGGCTTCCACCTGCAAGCAATAGGTCGTGGTAGGCTCTCCTTGCCAACTTAATAATAGGTTTATCTGGCAACTGGTTTGAGTGGTCACGCAGGTTCCCGGCTTCGCCTTGATATAGTGCTTTTCAAGCGCGCTGGCGTTGCCGCTGTGCATCAGCAAGGTGACCAGGGTTATGAAAAGCTGCATCGCCACACGTTGACTCATCAGAAACTCCAAGCCACCCCGGCGTAGTAAGAAAGCAAATGTTGCTTCGATACTAGCGGACTGTCGGCAATTTCACTGTCTAGCACCTGCCATTTAAGATCGGAAATAAATCGCCAATCTTCGTTAATTTGATATTGGTAGGTTAGCTGCAGGCCTTTATTGAACGCATGCTGTGGCTGATACAACGAAAAACCAGCGGCAATTTCCTGGCGGTGACTGCCATAATAGTATTTGGTTATTTCATTACTCTGGTATTGAAGCTCAGCCGCGGCAACGAGTAAATGCTTGTGCCACCGCTGATAACGAGAAAGCACCAGCGCGCCTTCTTGACCATGGTGATAATTGGTCACTTCAGTAAAATAGCTCGCACTAAGACGCCATTGCTGCCAATCAAAGAGGTACTGGGCGCCAGCCAAAAAGGATAACTCCCGATCGGGTATTTTGGTGATATCCCCCACTCTTTTCGATACTTTGGGTTGTTGTGGCTCTTGCTGGGTGCTGGGCGGGCGCGGCGCCCCTGGCCTCACGGTGGACGTCAAAGAAGCAACAACCGAGCTCGCTGCCAGGCTATCAATAAAATACAAACCATCACGATTCATTTTACTGATGAAGGACAGCTGGTGGTTGTCGTTACTCAGGGGTGTCCAAGATAGTTCAAAATTGCTAAAGGCAAAGTCGCCATAAAACACTTCGACTTTAGGGATCACATACAAGGGAATATCATCGGCATCATGAATCGGGTTCTCGATCTCACCATAACCGGCGCTAAGACCAAACTGCCATCCTGATTGAGCGGTGTAGATAGTTTCTTCACTCGCACTCACAGCGCCACTCAATAGCGCAATTATCAGAAATAGCCCCGCCTTATTCACCTTGCTACCGACTCTCATTAATGAAAAACACCGCTTTAATTGAGGTAGCAGCATCGCCCGAGGGGGGGTGTCAGTCAACGCAATTAATGTACACTTTTGTAACAATTTAGAAACTCTATTAATAAGAAAAAAATGTGCTGGTGGGTAAGAAAAAAAGCCAATTGTTTCCAATTGGCTTTTACTTACTAGGGTCTATGAAAGTTAACCGTTACGAGCTCTACGAAGCAGTGCTAACGGCATGAATAGCAATAACATCCAGGCCATAGAACCACCTGATGATTTTGCTTTCACTGGCTCTTCAGGCGTTACTTGTACTGGATATGTACAGCTACCATCATCAGTGTCAGCCGATGCATCGTAGTTAGTTGCGGCTGGGTCAGTACAACCTAACACTTCAACTGGCTCTGGATATGTACAGCTACCGTCATCAGTATTGGCTAACACATCAAAGTTAGTTGCTGTAGGGTCGGTACAACCTAGCTCTTCGCCATCGGAAACCACCATTAGCATAAAGGTTTGCGAGGCCATATCGGTGCCGTTAACACTGTCTTTAACCGTCACGGTAATTTCGGTTTCACCGTGGAAGTTAGCAGTCGGTGTTAAGGTCACGGCTGAACCAGAGTCATGGCCACTCACTTGGGCGGCTACGTTGTCACCGGTTACCAGGATTTCATTACTCACACCGTTTTTATCTGCGTAGATAACATCGAAGCTGACAGACTCGTTCTCAGCAACAGAAAGGTCTTTTAAGTCTACCAAGGTGATGTTACCCATTACCTCTAGATCTACGCTCAAGCGCTCGGTGTCTGAACCTTCAAGACCATTGTTCACGTACAATGTATGTACCTGATTAGCTGCTTTTTCGGAAACATAGGCATCAAAGCTCACGCTGAACTTAGAGATTTCTGGACCTGTGTAGTCCATACAAACTACTAAGCCGTCATGTACAAGGTCGTTGATGTTGTCATAAGCGAAACCATCACCAATATTTACATCCATTGGGATGTCACCATTGACTAAGATGCGACCATCGGCAGCTTTAAAGCCGATAGAGCCCTGATTATCAACCAGATTAACGTTGTCGTAGGCAAACATCAGCTCGTACTCACCCGGCTCATAGTTGATGCCCATACGCATAAACATTTCAAAGTCGACACTTTGACCGTCGGTGTAAGTACGCTCAACGTTATCCCACTCCAGTACTAACCACTCACGTGAGTAAGTAAAGGTTGGCGTGATACCCGCATTAGGATCGCCTTCAACACGAGAGCTTGCGTCAATGCGCTCAGGAATAGTGTTATCACCTACCCAGAAAGGCGCGATGATGTAAGGTGGCGGAGGCGGCATGCTCGCTGCACGTGGGAATTCAACGTGGAACGGCGTTGTACGGCCCGTATCACCAAAGGTTACCAGACCTGCTGGGTTTAGCTTGATTGAGTCGAAGTGATACTTGTTAAAGAATGGGAACTTCACATCCATATCGGTTTGCATCAATTCTTTAAATGAGTACTTATATTCGTTTCTGTAATTACCTTCTACACCTTCAAGCGTGCGCCAACCTAGGTCACGCAAGTTCAGATAATCCGGGTACGGTGAGTTACCCGCTAACAGTGAACAGCTCTGATCCGTAATATTAGTTGTAATGATGTAGTTACGGACAACGTCTTTAGTTGTGTCCTGTACACCAACCAATGACAACATGTTATCTGTTACTTCAGGTGTCACAGGTGTAGAAGCCGTAGAAACAATACTGTCGGCAATGATCTGAATGCCTTCAGGGAATTCAGTGGTCAACGCAAAGTTGCGCGCCTGCGTTTCATTGTTAGCAATCACATCAACGGTGAAGTTAACAACATCGCCTGGGCTCGCCTTGTGCTTGTCTGCAGTGAAGGTAACGTCATCATCAATTTGCGTGACAAGTACTGGTACATAACCTAGGTTACCTGCATCTTCAGGGTTTGAACCAAGGTCGAAACCACCAAAGTAGATATCACCGATTTCCATTTCTGGTAGGTTGTACGCAAGATTGACATTGTATTGTTCGTAGCCAGAAATTTGCTGCTCGGCACTAACAACCAAGCCACCCATATCCTGACCTACAACACCGGTTGCTATGGTCACATCACGGCCTTCATCTACTTCACCGTAAGGAACATAGGCTGTGCTCATAAACACAGTGAAATAATCACCCGCATTCGGCTCAACGATGTTACAGAAGTTGTTGATGTTGTAGTTGGTAGACATACAAAGCACTTCGTCCATGCTGGCCATACCATCACCATTGGCGTCCTGACCTGTAAAGAGGATCATACGCTCAGTGATACCAGCGCCAACCACGCTCGCGCTGTACATCTTGCTGCCTTCAGGCACTTGTGTCCACTCGACGTGGTTAATGTTAACCATTTCACCTTCTTCTTCATGAAGATCAAATGGGTCGCCAGCGGTTGGATCTGAGAAGAATTTGAGGGTCTTCGCATCACCTTTAACCATGCCGTAGCTACGTGCTGTGAAGTCTGTTACTTCTGCGGTATTGAATGGACCTACTTCGATAGCAGCAGAAGTACGGTGTGCCTCAACTTTAACGTAGTCAGGAAGACCGCGGTCACCAGTGAAAGTCCATACTGGCAATTCAAGTACAGGTGAAGCACTGTTGTTGGAAACCAGCGTCACTTGGCCTTGGTTACCACTTAGATCTATGTAGCTAGCTGCACTTGAGTGCGGCTTACTGGTGGCGGTAATAACGATTTGCTGCGTTTCACCGGCTTTAATATCAAATTGTGCCGGCTCAGCAGTTAATTCGAAGGCACCAATCCACTCTTCAGTGTGTACCGTCCAACTTGCGTCTTCTGTCGCAGTGAACTCACGCACGAATGTACAGCTTGTTGGACATGTATTATCCACAACATAGGCTGTGTTCAGGTCTTCTGCGTGACCACCCGTTGATGGGTTGGCATCGGCCATATCGGCGATATCTTGATGCAGGGTTAGGCCTGCTTTGTCGGCCAACTCAACGCGCATACGGCCCGCACCCATGTCTTGTAAGCTCGACTTGATGCCATCATCTTTATAGTTGCTTAGGAAACGAGCATTGGTTAGATCGTTACCAGCAGTTAGCATCAATGCCGATTGCACCTGAGATACAGACCACTCCGGGTGAGATTGTTGTAGCAATGCAGCGGCACCGGCAACGTGCGGACTCGCCATTGAGGTACCCGACATGGTTTGCCAATCAGCGGTGCGTGGGTTGTTGGTGAATGGCTGATCATCCGAGCTCGGCGCATAGATATCTACACCCGGTGCTGCGATATCCACCAGCATGGTATCGATACCAAAATAAGATGGGCCACGGCCTGAGAAGTAGGCTACGCGCTCTTTGTCTACCGGCACAATCTCACTCTGAGCACCGGTGACTGTACCCATATGACCTGAGCCTGAGTCCAGCCAATTGAGAAGCTCAGTACTATCGGCATTGGTAATATGAATAGCCGGTAATGGGTGCGGAAGCACTGGAATAGATGCGCTATCCTGGAAGCTAAAGCGGTTGTAAATGATGACACCTTCAGCACCACCCGCTGCAACGTT
This sequence comes from Pseudoalteromonas sp. T1lg76, assembly GCF_002964725.1. NCBI lineage: Bacteria > Pseudomonadati > Pseudomonadota > Gammaproteobacteria > Alteromonadales > Pseudoalteromonadaceae > Pseudoalteromonas > Pseudoalteromonas sp. T1lg76. Next base: position 44,811 of record NZ_PQCE01000033.1, on the reverse strand, counting down.
ATTTGCTTTTTCGTACAGCGGACGCGAGCTACGACGACAGGTAACAATCACGTCTTGTGTGCTTTCATCGATATCTACCGTGGCCGGGTCATCCGCTAAATCAAATGTACCAGCAGGGAATGGGATATCACAATCCGCGATGTTGAATGAGTTTGTACCTGGGTTCTCAAAGTTTTCCGCCTTAACAATAAGGCCTGTCACTTCTTCAAATGTTGAAGAGTAACCCTTGATAGCGGCCGGCGCAGCAGTGTCACCGCCGGACATGTTTGCCAACGACTTTGCACCGAAGTCAACAATTGAAGACGGTGAATGAGCAGCAACCGTAGTTACCCAAGGTGATGAGTGGTCGGCTGTGCTTAATTCAGGGCCTGAGTTACCCGCAGCTACGGCAACGAATACACCGGCATTGGCAGCATTGAAGAATGCTTGTTCAATTGGGTCTAGCCAAGGATCTTCTTCAAGACCACCCAGTGACGCATTCAGTACATCAACATTGTCGATGATCGATTGCTCAATCGCCGCCAGAATAGTGGTTGTTGGACAGCCCGCATAGGGGTCCCCTGAACCGCCTGGCCAACATACCTGGTAAGAGATGATGTTAGCGTGTGGTGCCATACCCGATACTTCTTCAAAGACCAGATCCGTTGCCACACCCGTTGATTGCGCCGCAGCGTCCGCTAGCTTGAATGGTACATCATAAAGAATGTTACCCGCTGCAGTACCCGCTACGTGTGAACCGTGGCTGTTATAGTCTTCACCATAGGCCGGGCGCGACTCTGCAAACACAGGATCACTGTAGGTATTGGTGATTTCAGGGTAAGAATAAATACCAATTAGCTTGTTATTACACTTGTCTGAGAATGCAGCGCTCGCACAGTCACCCAAGAATGTTTCACCTAGTGGATTTCCGTGAACATAGCCATCACCACCCACTTCAGCAAAAGATGGGTGGTCTGAATTGATACCAGTATCAATTACACCCACAACCATGCCTTCACCTTTATTAGAGCCGCCACCAAAAGCATTAGCCCATAGTTGCTTCGCACCAGTTTGTTCAATGGTGTTAAAGGTTGAAAGTTCATACACTTTTGAGCGGGTAATGCGTTTTACGCCCGGTACTTTAGCCAAACGCATCGCTTCGTCTTGCGTCATGCTGGTGGTGAAGGCATTAATTGCCACCGAGTAGGAGCGCTCAACATTCACGCTTAAGCCTTGCAAAGCGCTGGCTTGGGTAATGAAGTTTTGACGCTGAGAGCTCAGGTATTTGTTATAACTAGAAAGTTCCTGTGTATTTAGGTTCAGGGGCTGGCCTTGTTGAGTGCGAGCACTGGTTACGACTGATTTTGTTTCAGCCAGACCTTTAATTTGACCATCGTACGCCGACAGTGGCGCATCCTCTAGCTCGACAATATATGTATGCTCACCATGCACACCCTCTTCCGCGCGGAAGATCTTTCCCTGTTTTTTTACAGTTTGAGCAACGTCGCCCGACCAATGCATTTCTTCAATCATAGGTTTTGGCGCGTAGTCTGATGATGGTGCAACCCATTGCTCGGCAGAAGCATTCACGGCACTGGCCGCTGAACTGCCGATATACAAGGCTGAAGCCACCATAAAGGAGACTTTTTTCAAGTTAAACATACTTAACCTTCGGTGTTGTTTATTTTTTGTAATGAAGTTGTAATAACTTCCCCACGCCGATGGTTATGTTTTATTCAAATACCTGCAATTTACTGGTAATAAAAAAGACACTTTGATGCACTTTGTGACATTTGTTGCTGGGTGAGATATGAAAAAGCCGCTAACAAAAGCGGCTCTTTTTTATATGATGGAAGGGCTTTTAGCTCTTCTTAACCGGGCGTTGCCAGCCATCCAGGTTGCGCTGTTTTGCGCGAGCTACGGCCAACTGGTTATCACCCACCTTAGCGGTTACTACCGAGCCAGCACCCACGGTGGCGGTGTGGCCGATCTCAACCGGGGCCACCAGCGATGAGTTAGAACCGATAAAGGCGTTGTCGCCGATAATGGTTTGCGACTTGTTCACGCCATCATAGTTACAGGTAATGGTACCGGCGCCGATATTTACCTTCTCGCCGATTTGCGCATCGCCAAGGTAGGTCAAATGGTTTGCCTTTGAACCCTTGCCAAGTCGTGATTTCTTCATCTCCACAAAGTTACCTATATGCGAGTCTTCTTCCATCACCGCACCCGGGCGCAGGCGTGCAAATGGGCCCAGGGTACATTTGGCGGCCACTGTGGCATCTTCAATCAGGGTATTGGCCTTGATCACCACACCATCACCAATTTTACAGTTTTTCAGCACACAGTTAGGGCCAATGATCACATCGTCGCCCAGCTCTACGTTGCCTTCGAAAATAACGTTTACGTCAATTTGTACGTCCTGGCCCGTGGTGACCGTGCCGCGCACATCGATACGGGCAGGATCGGCCAGGCTGGCGCCGTTAATCATCAGCTCTTCGGCTTGCCATGCTTGATACGCACGCTCTAACTGAGCGAGCTGTACGCGGTTATTAGCACCTTCCACTTCCATGGGGTGCTCCGGCTGGCTTGAACTGATCTCTACGCCCTCAGCGTGCGCCATGGCGACGATATCCGTAAGATAGTACTCGCCTTGGGCATTGTTATTGGAAAGATTGCCTAACCACTTTTTCAACAGACCGCCGTTACAGGCCATAATACCTGTATTGATTTCTGTGATGGCCAGTTGTTCAGGGGTCGCGTCTTTTTGCTCAACAATACCAACCAGTTTGCCGTTTTCACGCAGCATGCGACCATAGCCGGTCGGGTTTTCAAGATCTACGGTTAATACGGCCAAACCACGTTCAGGTGTGGCTGCCAAGAGTTTTTCCAAGGTCGATTTCTTCGTAAGCGGCACATCACCATAAAGAATAAGCACGGTATCATTGTCCGCAATGTGCTCTTTGGCCACCGCGACTGCGTGGCCTGTACCAAGCTGCTCGGCCTGAAGAACCCAGTTCAACTCATTACCGGTCAATTGCTGTTGCAGCATCTCGCCGCCATGGCCATAAACCAGATTCGTGGCTTTAGCGCCAAGGGCTTTGGCATTATCGATAACGTGCTGCACCATAGGCTTACCGGCGATTGGGTGCAATACCTTGGGAAGCTTCGAGCGCATGCGAGTTCCCTTACCCGCGGCCAAAATAACTGTGGTCAAATTCATTCTAATATCCTTTTTTCGCATCCACTGTCACATGATTCAGTGTGGCGCTTTAAATCAGCACGTCCTGTGTCTGGATAGAGCAAAGCCCATACAAGCCTTCACCAACGCCAAAACTGTACCATTGTGTACAAATTGGCAATATTGTAACTGCTTCACTATGAACATTGAACGAACAGGCATAAAAAAACCCACGCTGTTAGCGTGGGTTTTTGCAAACCTTTTCGGTCGATAGCATTAGCTATTGCGCAATTGGCGGATAACACGAAGTTGCGCAAGCGCTTCTTCTAGTTGCACTGCCGCTTTTTGGTAATCCAATTCGCCGCTTTGTGCTTTATCCATTTGCTCTTGCGCTTCGCGTTGAGCTTGCTCTGCTGCTTGCTCGTCCAGCTCTTCAGCTCGAACGGCAATATCAGCCAGCACAGTTACGCTATGAGGTTGAACCTCAAGCGTACCGCCAGCAACATAGATGATTTCTTCACCACCTAGTTGCTTAACCAAACGCACCATACCAGGTTTCAGGGCAGTTAGTAGCGGCGCGTGACCTGGGTAAATACCCAATTCACCTTCACTACCTGTCACTTGAAGTGTCTCTACACGACCGGAAAACAAGTTTCCTTCTGCGCTAACTACATCAAGATGTACGGTCATAGCTGCCATACTCCCCTCCTAATTACATGCTTTTCGCTTTTTCTTGCGCTTCTTCGATTGAGCCAACCATGTAGAACGCTTGCTCTGGCATGTCGTCGAACTCACCGTTTAGAATGCCTTTAAAGCCAGCAATGGTGTCTTTTAGTGAAACGTATTTACCAGGTGAACCTGTGAATACCTCAGCAACGAAGAACGGCTGAGATAGGAAACGCTGGATTTTACGAGCACGTGATACCACTTGCTTATCTTCATCAGACAGCTCGTCCATACCTAGGATGGCGATGATGTCTTTCAGCTCTTTATAACGCTGTAGTACGGTTTGAACGCCACGAGCTGTGTCGTAGTGCTCTTGACCGATTACTAGCGGATCAAGCTGACGTGAAGTTGAATCAAGTGGGTCAACAGCAGGGTAGATACCTAGTGCTGCGATATCACGAGAAAGTACAACTGTCGCATCTAAGTGGGCGAAAGTAGTCGCCGGAGATGGGTCAGTCAAGTCATCCGCAGGTACGTATACCGCTTGGATTGAAGTGATTGAACCAGTCTTAGTAGACGCGATACGCTCCTGTAGTACACCCATCTCTTCTGCAAGAGTTGGCTGGTAACCTACCGCTGAAGGCATACGACCTAGTAGTGCTGATACCTCAGTACCGGCAAGCGTGTAACGGTAGATGTTATCTACGAAGAAAAGAACGTCACGACCTTCGTCACGGAACTTCTCTGCCATAGTTAGACCAGTCAAAGCAACACGTAGACGGTTACCCGGTGGCTCGTTCATCTGACCGTATACAAGCGATACTTTATCAAGTACGTTTGAATCGTTCATTTCGTGATAGAAGTCGTTACCCTCACGAGTACGCTCACCAACACCGGCGAATACAGAGTAACCGCTGTGCTCGATCGCGATGTTACGGATAAGTTCCATCATGTTTACGGTTTTACCTACACCAGCACCACCGAATAGACCTACTTTACCACCCTTAGCGAATGGACATACTAGGTCGATTACTTTGATACCAGTCTCAAGTAGTTCTACCGAGCTTGATTGATCTTCGTACGAAGGTGCTTCGCGGTGAATTGACATACGCTCTTCTTCGCCGATTGGGCCAGCTTCGTCAATTGCTTCACCTAGTACGTTCATGATACGACCAAGAGTAGCTTTACCTACTGGAACCTTGATCGCTTCACCTGTGTTTTCTACTGCTGTACCACGACGTAGACCGTCAGTAGTACCAAGTGCGATACCTCGTACCACACCGCCACCTAGCTGCTGCTGAACTTCTAGTGTCAGACCTGCTAGGTCGCCGTCTGTAACTTTTAGTGCGTCATATACGGCAGGCACGTTGTCTTGTGGGAACTCGATGTCCACAACGGCGCCGATAATTTGGACGACCTTACCTAAACTCATGTCTATTCCTCTCGTTAATCTTTGCCCGAAGCATTAAACTGCTGCTGATCCACCAACAATCTCACTGATTTCTTGTGTGATTGCGGCCTGACGAGCCTTGTTATAAACAAGCTGTAACTCATCCATCAGGTCGCCTGCGTTATCTGTTGCGGCTTTCATCGCAACCATACGGGCGGCCTGCTCAGAGGCAGCATTTTCAACCACACCTTGATATACCTGAGATTCTACAAAACGAACCATTAGTGTTTCCAAAAGTGCTTTTGGATCTGGCTCGTAGATGTAGTCCCAGCGGTGTGCTAGTTCTTCGCTTTCTGTTTTCGGCAAAGGCAACAATTGATCGATTGTTGGTTCTTGCTTCATGGTGTTTACAAACTTGTTGTAAACAACAAACAAGCGGTCTAATTTGCCTTCATTGAATGCATCAAGCATTACTTTTACTGGACCAATTACGTCCTGAACTGAAGGCGCATCGCCTAGACCTGATTTTTTGGCGAGCACTGAGCCACCAAAACGCTGGAAGAAACCGGCAGCCTTGCTACCTAGTACGGCGAAATCCGCAGATACGCCCTTTTCTTTCCACGCTTTGACTTCTAAAGCTACTTTCTTGAACTCGTTAGAGTTCAAGCCACCACATAAACCACGGTCGGTAGAGATGACGATATAACCAACGCGCTTGACCTCACGCTCTTCCAAATAGGCATGGCGATATTCGAGGCTAGCATTAGCAACATGACCGATCACTTTGCGTAAGTTTTCAGCGTATGGACGGCTTGAAGCCACACGGTCTTGCGCCTTCTTCATTTTAGAAGCGGCAACCATTTCCATAGCGCTAGTGATCTTCTGAGTATTCTTGATACTCCCGATCTTGCTTTTTATCTCTTTTCCGCTGGCCATGACTCTTTCTCCGAATCTGGGTGAGTTTTAAAATTAAAACTCACCGTTCATAACTAATTACCAAGTTTGCGTAGACTTGAACTTCTCTAGAAGTTCTTTCAGCTGCGCTTCGATCTCGGCGTTGTAGTTACCAGTTTCATTGATTTCAGCCATTAGCTCTGCGTATGTGCTGTTTGCATATGAGATAAGAGCTGCTTCGAAATCCATGATTTTCGCGATTTCGATGTCTTTCAGATAGCCCTTTTCAGCAGCAAATAGCGACAGAGACATTTCCGCAACAGACATAGGTGCGTACTGTTTCTGCTTCATTAGCTCTGTTACGCGCTCACCGTGCTCAAGCTGGGCACGAGTTGCATCGTCAAGGTCAGAAGCGAACTGAGAGAACGCCGCTAGTTCACGGTACTGAGCTAGCGCTAGACGGATACCACCACCTAGTTTCTTAACGATTTTAGTTTGCGCTGCACCACCTACACGAGATACCGAGATACCAGCGTTAACGGCCGGACGGATACCTGCGTTGAACAAGTCAGTTTCTAGGAAGATCTGACCGTCGGTGATTGAGATAACGTTTGTAGGTACGAACGCAGAAACGTCACCACCTTGAGTTTCAATGATAGGCAGAGCCGTCAGTGAACCTGTTTTACCTTTCACTTCACCATTGGTGAACTTCTCAACGTAATCAGCGTTTACACGTGATGCACGCTCTAGAAGACGTGAGTGAAGATAGAATACGTCACCTGGGTAAGCTTCACGGCCTGGTGGACGCTTAAGTAGTAGTGAGATCTGACGGTAAGCAACAGCTTGCTTAGAAAGATCATCATATACGATTAGTGCGTCTTCACCGCGGTCGCGGAAGTATTCACCCATAGTACAACCAGCGAATGGCGCTAGGAATTGTAGCGCTGCTGATTCAGAAGCAGATGCAACAACAACAATAGTGTTCTCAAGTGCACCGTGCTCTTCAAGTTTACGTACTACGTTAGCGATAGTAGATGCTTTTTGACCAACCGCTACGTACACACACTTAACGCCTGTGCCTTTTTGGTTGATGATAGCATCGATAGCTAGTGCAGTTTTACCAGTCTGACGGTCGCCGATTACAAGCTCACGCTGACCACGACCAACTGGAATCATCGCATCGATAGACTTATAACCAGTTTGTACTGGCTCATCTACTGATTGACGCTCGATTACGCCTGGTGCGATTTTTTCAACTGGTTCGAAACCGTCGTTATCTAGAGCACCTTTACCATCGATAGGAGCACCTAGTGTGTTAACAACACGACCAAGTAGACCACGACCAACAGGTACTTCAAGGATACGACCAGTAGATTGTACTTTTACGCCTTCTTTAAGGTCTGCGTATGGACCCATTACTACTGCACCTACTGAGTCGCGCTCAAGGTTTAGTGCGATAGCATAACGGTTGCCAGGAAGCTCAATCATCTCACCTTGCATACAGTCAGCTAGACCGTGGATGCGGATGATACCGTCAGTAACAGATACGATAGTACCTTCGTTACGAGCTTCACTTACAACTTCGAACTGCTCAATACGTTTTTTGATCAGATCAGAAATTTCAGTGGAATTAAGTTGCATGCTCTTCTTCCCAATTACGATTGTAGTGTAGTGGCCAAACGGCTAAGTTTGCCGCTGATACTGCCATCGATTACGGTGTCGCCGGCTCTAATTACCAGACCACCAACAACCGAGTTATCAACACTACAATTCAGCTTAACTTTGCGTGCGAAACGTTTTTCAAGTGCCGCGACTAGTTTCTCTTGCTGCGCTGCAGCAAGGTCGGTTGCAGAAACGACGTCAACGTCGATTTCTTTGTCATAATCCGCTTTAAATTCAGCGAATAATTGTGCAACCGCCGGTAGGGCGACTAAACGTCCATTTTCGGCCATTACCTTTACCAGGTTCTGGCCATATTCGTTGAGTTGCTCTGCACAAATCTGAATGATAGTTTCAGCTTGTTTATCAGCAGAGGCGCTGCTCGACAGGAAACGAGCTACTTGTTCATTCTTGGCTACTTCACCAACGAAAAACAACATCTCGTTCCAGGCATCAACCGCGCCTTTATCAACGGCAAATTCAAAAGCCGCTTTAGCGTATGGGCGAGCGATAGTAGTCAGTTCAGACATGCTCATACCCTCCTATTAAAGCTCGGCAACAAGTTTTTCAACTATGTCGCTATGTGCGGCTTCATTGATTTCGCGCTCTAAGATCTTCTCGGCACCGATAACCGCTAGAGAAGCAACCTGCTTACGCAGTTCTTCTTTGGCACGGTTACGCTCGGCTTCGATTTCTGAATGACCTTGAGCAATGATTTTTTCACGCTCTTCGTGACCACGAGTTGTCTCTTCGTCAACGATTTGCGTCGCACGCTTTTTAGCTTGCTCGATGATATCAGCGGCTTCTGCTTTAGCTTCTTTAAGTTGCTCGGTTGCTTTTTTACGAGCAAGCTCAAGATCTTTTTCAGCTTTGTCAGAGGCAGCTAAACCATCTTCGATTTTCTTTTGGCGAGCCTCGATTGCACCGTTTAGTGGTGGCCACACGAACTTCATGCAGAACCATACAAAAACGATGAAAGCGATTAATTCACCAATTAGAGTGGCGTTTAAACTCACGTCCGCTCCTCCTTACAAGTCAATTTATGTTCGCGTTAAATGTCTTATCTAATATTAAGCAGCGAACAATAGGTATAGACCGATACCTACACCGATCATAGCGATCGCATCGATAAGACCAGCTACGATGAACATTTTAACTTGTAGTTGAGGTGCAAGCTCAGGCTGACGAGCAGCTGATTCTAGGAATTTACCACCTAGGTTACCGAAACCGATAGCAGTACCAAGGGCACCAAAACCGATAAGTAGGGCAACAGCGATATATTTAAGGCCTAGTACGATTTCCATTATTGTCTCCAATATTTTTGTAAATGATTAAAGTTAAAGTTAAAAAAATCTTTTTTGAGCCGGTTCTTAATGGTTGTCTTCAGACGCCATGCTCAGGTAAACAATTGTCAGCATCATGAAGATGAATGCTTGCAATACGATAACCAGGATGTGGAATACCGCCCATACAAAGTGCAGTGGTAATTGGAACAAGCCAATTGCTGCAATCAGGATGAAGATAAGTTCACCAGCATAAAGGTTACCGAATAGACGTAAGCCCAATGAAACCGGCTTAGCAATCAGAGTTACGAACTCTAGAATGAAGTTAACCGGAATAAATAGAGCTTGAACAACCATGTTTTTAGAACTGAATGGGTGAAGCGTTAGCTCCTTGATAAAGCCCATCAAGCCCTTAACACGAATCGAGTAGAAGATGATAAGTGCGAACACACCGATACCTAGCGCTAGCGTCAGGTTAAGGTCGGTTGTTGGTACCACCTTCATGTAAACATCGTGAGAACTCTCTACAGCACCTGACAATACGCCGATTTGACCCGCAAGTGCAGGAAGGAAATCAACTGGGATCAAGTCCATTAAGTTCATTAGGAATACCCAGACGAAAATCGTCAGAGCAAGAGGAGCGATTAGTCGACTTCTACCGTGAAAGGTGTCTCTCACGTTTTGATCAACGAATTCAACGACCATCTCGATAAAGCACTGAAATTTCCCAGGAACACCAAGCGATGCTTTGTTCGCAGCGCGCTTAAAGATCCATAAGAAAATCAGTCCAAGACCGATAGACCATGCGAGGGTATCTACATTCAGCTTCCAAAACCAACCATCGCCAATACTGACTTGACCGTTAGTTAAATGGTGCTGGATGTAACCCGTTAAGGTAAGTTCTTCACCTGCAGCCATGTTTTATCCCAAAAGTTAATGATTAAAAAAAATCGGCGCTAACCACTGTGCAAACGTCACTAATATAAAACCGAAGAAAAATGGCAACGCCACTACCGGATAAAGCTTAAATATTAGTGCGAACAAGAAAATCGTTAGCAAAAATTTTAATCCGTTGCCCCTTTTAAATGAGGCATACACTTGTTTTGCCTTGCTCGCGCCCACATAACGAAACGCATAGATGGCAAATAAAAAGTTAGGAAGTACCGCCACCAGTCCACCAGCCAATGCTGAAACCGCGGCATCTACTTCCCAACCTACTAAAACTATTACTGCAGCTATGATTGCTACGACACCCTGAAGAAGAACGCCTTTTAATGCGGCTCGGCGATATGGGCCAGATAACCTTTGCGTCACTTTCCATTAACCTTAATTACGTTAAGTTTCATTAGGGTGCTAAAACTGGCGAAATTATACTGATTTCTGGCCAATTTGCAACTTGAGCAAGATGAAATTGTGTCAATTTCACCCCCGTGATCACGGGGGCGAGAAGGGGATTATTAAACCTGATTTCGCTGCGGGTCGATACGCTCTAAAATGCCTTCAAGCTCGTCTAAATTAGTGTAAGAAATCACCAACTTACCCTTACCTTTCTGGTTGTAGTTAATTTCAACCTTGGCACCGAGATTATCTTGGAGTTTTTGCTCTAACTGTTTGACGTCTGGGTCTTTTTCTTTTTTAACCGGCTTTTCTGTGGGTTCCAGCAGAGAACGCACCAGTTTTTCCGTTTCGCGCACGGTTAAAGCCTTGGCTACGGCGCTGCGGGCGGCCTCAGATTGCGCTTCACCACTGAGCGCCAACAGGCAACGGGCATGACCCATTTCGATATCGCCATGCTCTAACATGATTTTTACATCATCGTTGAGGTTGTTCAGACGCAGCAGGTTGGTCACCGTGGTACGGGATTTACCCACCGCATCGGCAACCTGTTGATGCGTCAGTGAAAACTCTTCAATTAAACGCTCCAAAGCAATGGCTTCTTCCATGGCATTGAGGTCTTCACGTTGAATGTTTTCAATCAGGGCAATGGCTACAGCGGCTTCGTCGGCAACATCCTTGATTAAACAAGGCACCATATCCAGCTTAGCCAGTTGTGCGGCACGCCAGCGACGCTCACCGGCAATGATTTCGTACTGCTGTTTGCCTAGTTGGCGCACCACGATTGGTTGAATAATACCTTGGGCACGAATCGAGCTGGCCAGCTCTTCAAGAGCGTCTTCGGCCATATCCTTGCGCGGCTGATACTTGCCGGGACGTAAAAACTCGATCGCCAGCTTTTGCAATTCGCCTTTAACGGCTTGCTCGCTCGGCCCCTCGTTGGCGCTTTGCTCTGAGCCAGGTGCAACGGGTTTTGACGACGTGAGCAGGGCGTCCAGGCCCCTTCCTAATCCACGTTTTTTAGCAGACATTGATTCGCTTACCTCTAGATTTAGGCGACTGCAGATGTTTGTTTTTCTTTGCGGCGCAGCATTTCACCGGCTAAGGCAAGATACGCCTTGGCTCCCGCAGAAGCTCTGTCGTAATACATGGCCGGGGCACCAAAGCTGGGCGCTTCGGCAAGGCGAACATTGCGCGGAACAACGGTCCGATAAACCTTATCGCCAAAATGCTGTTTCAGCTGTTCGGAAACATCGTTGGCAAGGCGGTTGCGCGGATCGTACATGGTTCGCAAAATGCCTTCAATCTGTAATTTGGGGTTAACCAGTTGCGCTAACTGCTCTATGGTGCCCATCAAGGCGGTGATCCCTTCCAAGGCATAATATTCACACTGCATGGGCACCAGCACAGAATCGGCGGCGGCCATGGCGTTGACGGTCAACATGTTCAGCGACGGCGGACAGTCGATAAAAATATACTCGTAGTCGGCTAGGATCTTTTCCAGGGCATTGCGCAAGCGCACTTCGCGGGCGAACAATTCCATCAGTTTGACTTCCGCCGCGGTCACATCGCCGTTAGCGGCGATCAGATGATACTCGCCTGAAGTTTGCGTGATCACCACCTCTTCGAAGGGTTTGTCTTCGATCAGCAGATCATAGACGGTAGAACGTCATCGTATTTATCAACGCCGCTGCCCATGGTGGCATTGCCCTGAGGATCGAGATCGATCAGCAACACCTTGCGTTTGGTCGCAGCCATTGAGGCCGCCAAATTTACGGCCGTGGTGGTTTTACCCACACCACCTTTTTGGTTTGCAATAGCAATGACTTTAGCCACGTTGATCCTCGCCAATTAATCTTTTTTTAGAATTATAAGATGGCGCTCGCCCTCTAATTCAGGAACCCTAAGCTCAATGTTTTGTTCAAAAGAGAAGCCGTCGGGAAGGTGTGCCAATTCCTGCTCAGGGTACTGACCTTTAAGCGCGATAAAGCGTCCGTCCTGATCTATTAAATGCGCGCACCAATGCAGCATATCATCAATAGAGGCAAAGGCGCGAGATAGCACCCCATCTAATTTAACACTTGGCTGATATTCTTCAACTCGACTCTGCACCGGGGTAACATTTTTTAGCCCAAGTTCATGTTTTACCTGCTTTAAGAAGGTAACGCGCTTACCAAGACTGTCAAGTAAGACGAACTCAGTATCGGGCAGGGCGATGGCCAATACCATGCCGGGCAGACCTGGGCCGGTGCCCACATCGATGTAGTGTTGACCTTTCAGATGCTCGGCCACAACCAGGCTATCCATGATGTGCTTGATCAGCATGTCTTTAGGATCGCGAATCGAGGTGAGGTTGTAGGCTTTGTTCCACTTGTCCAGCAAAGCAACATAGGCAAGTAATTGCTGGATTTGTTGCTCACTAAGAGAAATGCTGGCCTTAGCCAGCAATTGTTTAAATTTGTTTTCTAACACGCTTGCCCTTGGTTACGCCGATTTGCGTAATATTCCTTGCTTCTTGAGATAGACCAATAATAACGAAATCGCCGCTGGAGTAATACCAGAAATACGCGATGCCTGGCCGATAGTGTCTGGGCGAGCGTCGGTCAGTTTGGCGACTACTTCGTTCGACAGGCCGGAAACCTGGCTGTAATCGAAGTCTTTTGGCAACAAGGTTTGCTCATGGCGCAGCTGCTTGGCTATCTCATCCTGCTGACGGGCGATATAACCGGCGTACTTGGTTTGAATCGCCACCTGCTCAAGAGCAGCTTCGTTGTTTGACGGTGACTCAAGACCGGTAATGGCATAAAGCGCCTTGTGATCAATTTCAGGGCGACGGATCAGCTCTTCCAAACTCGCTTCACGGGTTAAAGGCGCTTTCAGCAGGGCATTAACAGAATCCAACGCCGGGTGATCTTTGTGGATCCAGGTTGAACGAATACGCTGAGTTTCCTGCTCCATCACTTCCAGCTTGTCATTAAACGCCGCCCAGCGCTCATCGCAGATCAGGCCAAGTTCACGGCCCTTGGCGGTAAGACGCAAATCGGCATTGTCTTCACGCAGCAACAAGCGGTATTCGGCACGCGAGGTGAACATGCGATACGGTTCTTTGGTACCTAAGGTCGCAAGATCGTCGATCAACACACCTGTGTAAGCTTCGTCACGACGCGGTGTCCAGGCATCTTTGCCTTGCACTTGCAATGCCGCATTCATACCGGCGATCAAACCTTGAGCACCGGCTTCTTCATAACCCGTAGTACCGTTGATCTGACCAGCAAAGAACAAGCCATTGATAAACTTGGTCTCCAGTGATGGTTTTAGATCACGCGGGTCGAAGAAATCATACTCAATGGCATAACCAGGACGACAAATATGGGCATTTTCAAAACCGGTAATGCTGCGCACTATGTCCATTTGCACATCGAACGGCAGGCTGGTTGAAATACCGTTAGGGTAGAGCTCATAAGAGGTTAGGCCCTCAGGCTCAACGAAGATCTGGTGTTTGTCTTTATCGGCAAAACGGACGATCTTATCTTCAATCGAAGGACAATAACGTGGACCTATGCCTTCGATGACACCGGAATACATAGGCGAACGGTGCAGGTTGTTATTGATGATCTCGTGCGTTTTCTCATTGGTATAGGTGATATAACAAGGGATCTGTTGCGGGTGATCACTGGCCTTGCCCATAAATGAGAAAACCGGAGTTGGGGTATCACCAGGCTGTGTTTGCATCTTGCTGAAATCAACCGTGCGCGCATCAATACGCGGTGGTGTGCCTGTTTTCAGGCGATCAACGCGAAAGGGTAATTCGCGTAACCGACGAGCTAAGGCGATCGACGGTGGATCACCAGCGCGGCCACCTTGGAAATTCTCTAAACCGATATGGATCTGCCCACCGAGGAAGGTACCTACAGTCAATACCACACTTTGGGCGCTGAATTTCAGACCCATCTGGGTCACAACACCAGTTACCTTATCGCCTTCAACGATAAGATCATCACAGGACTGTTGGAAGATCTTGAGGTTTTCCTGACCCTGTAAAATGGCTTGGATTTCGGCTTTGTAAAGAGCGCGATCCGCTTGTGCTCGGGTTGCACGTACCGCTGGGCCTTTCGATGAATTCAGGGTTCTGAATTGGATCCCGCCCTTATCTATGGCTTTCGCCATGGCGCCGCCTAGGGCATCGATCTCTTTAACTAAATGACCCTTACCTATGCCACCGATCGCAGGGTTACAAGACATTTGGCCAAGGGTGTCCATGTTATGTGTCAACAGCAGGGTATTCATACCCATACGTGCCGCAGCTAACGCTGCTTCGGTGCCAGCATGACCGCCGCCTACAACAATGACATCAAAGTGTTCATGGAAAATCATTTAACGTTTCCTACAACCGGAGAAAGAGAAAAGGGTGCGTATTCTACCTAGAAAATGGGGGAAGGGAAATGGTTAAATAGTGTTCAAGATCTCAAAGTGGATCATATATAAAATAAAGGATCTTTAAAGAGATCTTTTATTGATCTTACTATTAGTAACGTCAATATCTGTTGATAACCATAAAAAACTATATCAATTCAAGTGATTAAGCGATCCAAGTAGTTGTAGATATGATCGGATCTAAGGGTAAATAAGCTCTGATCAAACAGCTGTTTTATACACAGGGCAATTCGCGATAGATCTTATCAAGTGCATAATCACCCCTTGGATCTCATGATACTAAGCCTTTATCCACATTCGGATCTAACTTTTCGATATTTTGTGAATAAGTCTTGGGTAAGATCCTTATACACTTTTCCATGCCTGCAGCAAATTGGGCAGCCATTGCTCGGCAGTATCTTCTGGTAGATCCTCACCCAACACATCTATCTCTAATTGCGGCAATAACAAGGTCGCGCCCTTAGTTTGTAATAAGGAAATGATATTTTTAGCGGCAAAATTAAAGGTGTCATAGCTGGAATCGCCGACGCCGATCACCGCAAAATGAACCTGTGTCAGCTGTTCATTTGCGTCTAACTGTTCGATAAATGCCAGTAAATTATCGGGATAGTCGCCTGCGCCATGAGTTGAGGTGCAGATCAGCCAGGGTTTATCCCTATCTATATGTTGTAGATCCGGTTGCTCGTGCAACTGACTTTCAATGCCTTGATCCGCCAAGAGTTGGCTTAGGTGTTCGGCCACATATTCGGTGCCGCCCATTTGGCTGCCTATGATAATTTCCAGCTGTTTCATGTCGTCAAACTAGTCGTTTAAGTGGCTCGTATGATACCTGATCTCCAACGCCACTCAATGGATCTATTTAGCAGTGCATAAATAATAATATTAAATAATGTGGAACATGTTTTTATCATCATGAAAAATATAGTTTTTTCATAAATCTAAGCTGTTGATAAAAAGTCGATAAGCTTAGGTTAAATAGCTGTCCCCGGTCATCAAAAAGGGGTTAAATGGGGCTATTGGCTTATTTCTTAGGGGTGTGAATTATTTGCTTGTGGATAATGATCGTTTTGTGCAAATAGATACTTTATTTTAGATCTATATATTTATTTTTTAGATCTAAAACTTCTATAGGCCACCCCGATCTTTGCGTTTTTGGTGGTTTAAATGAGCAGTTTGACGATCCGATCCCGCCATCAACGAGCATTATTTTATTCTGGACATAAAAAAAGCCTAAATGATGAACGCTTGTGATAAGAAATACGTGCCTTGAATCGGTATAAATAGTCTTACTTTTGCTCTGTGATCAATTATTATTAGTTTGCTAATAACCTGAAACTGATGTGTAAATATTCAAAGGGAGTAGAAATGTTGTTGTCTGGACGTATAAGGTTTATGTGTCTGTTTGTTTTATTTTTATTGTTCGGTTGCCACAAGCACAATAGAGATGAACGAATAGTTGATATTGAAGCGCTTTCTACCCCGGTTGTTATGACTGCATCCAAAGGATCTCTGGATGGGGTTCATTTAACCTGGCCACCGCTGCCCGGTGCCGGCAGTTATACACTTCATCGCTGTGAAGTGCCCGAAGGCATCACCGATGATCTGGTCGAGTCTACACCAACAGATTGTGGTGTGCCGATTATTATCACCTCTGAACTTGGCTATATTGATGTGCCGCCGCAAACCGCTCCTCAAGCCTATGTTTACCGCCTTCGGGCTTGCTCTGCGAGTGATGCGAATATATGCGGAACGACTATAGCCTCAGTGGTCGCGGCGCAGGCGAGTGCGCCGGAAGTCCCTCAACTGACAACTAATATTGGTGATCATGGACGCCAGGTTATCTCCGGTTTGACCACAAGATTACATGCTTTTGCCTATAATGCTTCGGGTAACGTGACTTGGAATTGGAAACAAGAGGGCGGTCCAAAGGTCACCCTGGCAGGTGCCGACACTTCTGAGCTGAGTTTCACTGCCCCCGATGTTATGACCAATACCCTGTTGTCATTTGAGTTGAGGGCATCGGATGACAATGGTAATGGTCGTCCGTCAAAAGTAGCTATCACCGTTGTTCCCGCCAATAACGTGAGTGTAAAAACGGGCTCATCATCGCGATTAACCCAGTCTGGCCATAAGGTAACTTTGCATGCGCGAGGCAGTGATTCGGGTTTAGACTACCAATGGCGCCAGATCGCACCGGATTCACCTATTGTCACCCTCAATGGGGCTGATACGGCAAATCCAGACTTTATCGCGCCTTCCATGCCTCAAGGTGGAATTTTACATTTTGAGGTGAAAGTTACAGATCCCGTTACCGGCAGAAATGCTAGTGCCAGAACCGCGGTTGAAGTGCAATATGCCGTTCCTACAGTAACTCCGATCCTTGAACCATCGCAGACACCGGTTCTGGTACCAACCCCTGTGCCAATGGCTGCTCCTTTACTGAAACCTTTATTAATCGCACAACCATTGCAAGTGCCGCATCCACGTCAGGTAGAGCCTGTGCCTAGCCCCATTTTGGTACCACCCAAAGTGCCGCCACAAGCGTTAATTTTACTTGCATCTCCTGCCGTCGCAGCGACAGCAGGAACTCGCGTTGAACTGAGTATGACAGCCAATGGCGGTCGCCCTCCTTACCAATGGCAATGGTCGCAAATCAGCGGCCCAACAGCAGACTTGGAGGCCAGTACACAAGAAGTATTAACAGTGCAATTGCCTGTTGTAGACACGGCTCAGGTACTTACTTTTGAAGCTAAAGTTACCGATGCAGAGGGAATTGAACGGACCGCCGAAGCGGTCGTGCACGCAATGTTAACACCTGAGGTTGCAACTGGAGTGACGCCCACTCCGATCACGTCTCTTGAACCCCGCCTTGTGGTGGTGGGTGAGTCTGCACCTGTATTGAATTCGCTATTGAGTGATTTGACCGTGGAGCAAATAGCGGGTCCAAAATTGCAAATAGCTCAGCAGCCAGACAGCAGTGGTACGGGAACCCAGATCCTGGTAACCGCGCCTTTAGTTAAACAACATTCGGCACACGCTATGTTATCGGTAACTGGCAAAGATCTGCAGGGTGCAGTCGTGCGTTATATCCTGCCGGTACTCATCATTCGTCCGCAGGCAATTGATCCTCCTGTTGAGAGCCCGCCTCAGGTTCTGCCACCACAAGAGGCCCCAAAACAAGATGATCCCCTTGTTATCATTGCCGGAACTGCCGGGGTTATTTTGCAAGAAGGGTCTTTAAAAGCATTAGGGGTTGTTGCCCAAGGCGGTAAGGGTCGCGAAAATTATCGCTACCTGTGGTCTTATCTTAAAGAAGAGAATGGCCCCGATGTGAGCTTTAGCGGAGCCGATACGGCGAGAATAGTGGTGACAGCTCCCGCGGTACAACAAACAACGCTGTTGCGCTTCAATGTGCAAGTAAGTGATGGCGTTCAGACCACAGACAGAGACGTACTGGTACAGGTAAATGATGTTGCCGCTTCTTTGGTTATTGGTGACTTAGCGCCGCTAACAGTGGATAGCGGCCAGGAAGTGAGTTTAAGCTCACCCACGCCTACCGGAGGCGTACAGTTTCCAACTCATGAGCATTATCGTTATTCCATTACTCAAATAGGCGGTTCACAATCGGTGACTTTAACGCCAATCGGTGACCAAGAGGCTGACCGAATTAGTAATTGGCGCTTTGTAGCCCCCACTTTATTTCCGGGTGATGCCGATCTGGTACTGTTATTTGAGCTGGCCAGCTATGATAGGGTCGGTAATGTTGTGAAGACCACACAGCAGGTTAGGGTGAGCGCGCCACCACCGCCAGAACCTTTGGTTGCCACCATGTCCTCACCGGTAAATATCGCCTTGGGTACATCGCTTACCTTGCAAGCTGATGTGACGGGAGGGGCTGCACCATACAGCTTTGCCTGGCAAATACAGCCACACGTCCAGGCGATACCGGGTAAGCCTGCATTTAATTTGGGGGCCTCAAACGCGACCGGAAAAAACCCCACAGTATCAATAGATAACCTCGGCCTTCGTCGTGATGAAGCAGCAAGTTATCAGTTAGAAGTGTCATTAACCGTGACCGATGCCAATCTTCAAGTGAGTGAAGCCACCAGCGTTACAAGGGTTGTTTTATCTGATGCCTTGAGGTCTGCAACAGAGGCCTTGGTATGTGGCCATCTTGATAATAAGGAACCTTGTACCGATCTCGACTTAGTGCTTGGGATGACGACTAAATGTCCAGTCCATCAGCCATATGCGTTGAATTTAATAAAGCAACAAGATGATTTGGTAGAGGAGTACCGCTGGTGTGCCGATGCCCGCACTGTGTTCAATCTGTCCATTGCCAGTGGCAATATAGATAACCCCTTGTGTCGCAATTTTAATCCAGGTGCCTCCAGAGATTTAACCTGTTATTTAGCGTGTTATGGCGATGGTTGTAATATAGATACAATTCCACCCGATGGTACATTGCTAGGGACGTTAGGCAGTGATGGCTATTTGAAAGTGGGTATGCCGCCATTAAATAATTAACGGAATATGGGCCTAACAGTTAGGCCCATTTTTTTACTTACCGATACAGAATGAGCTGAAGATCTTGCCGAGCAGATCATCTGAGGTGAATTCACCGGTGATCTCATTAAGATACTGCTGCGCTAAGCGCAGTTCTTCGGCAAGAATTTCGCCGGCTATATGGGCTTCAAGCTGCTCCTGGCCAGTTTGCAGATGACTTAAAGCACGTTCTAAGGCATCTAAATGGCGACGGCGGGCCATAAAGCTGCCTTCTTGCGTGCCTTCAAAGCCGACACAGGCTTTTAGGTGCTCGCGTACTAGGTCAATCCCCAGGCCTTCTTTGGCGCTGATCCTCAATACCGGATGGCTATGGCTGTCGTCAAATCCCAGCTCCTCACCGCTTAAATCAACCTTATTACGGATCACGGTAATGCCCATATTTTCCGGAAGCTTGGCAACAAACTCTGGCCAGATTTGCTCTGGCGTATTGGCTTGGGTGTCCTGGGCGTCAACCATAAAGAGTACGCGATCGGCCTGGTTTATTTCTTCCCAGGCGCGCTCTATTCCGATCTGTTCCACTTTATCAGGGCTTTCCCTCAGTCCGGCGGTATCGATTATATGCAGGGGCATACCATCGATATGAATGTGTTCTTTAAGCACGTCTCGGGTGGTACCGGCGATATCGGTAACTATGGCGGCTTCACGGCCGGCCAGGGCGTTGAGCAGGCTGGATTTACCGGCGTTAGGACGGCCGGCAATGACTACCCGCATACCATCGCGGATAATGCTGCCTTGTTTGGCCTGGGCCCGCACCTGCTCGACCTGATCCAGTATTTGCTGCAGATCGCCGGCAACCTTGCCGTCGCTGAGGAAATCAATTTCTTCATCGGGAAAGTCTATGGCCGCTTCAACATACATGCGCAGGTGAATAACCTGTTCCACCAGCTGAGTGATGTGATTGGAGAATTCACCTTGTAGCGAGTGCAGGGCGCTTTTTGCCGCTTGCTCCGAGGTAGCATTGATTAAATCGGCAATGGCTTCTGCCTGGGTTAAATCAAGCTTATCGTTTAAAAATGCACGCTCGGAGAATTCCCCCGGTTTGGCCAGACGCACACCGTCGATGTCGGCGATTTCGCGCAGCAGCATATCGAGAATAATAGGGCCGCCATGGCCTTGTAGCTCAAGTACATCTTCGCCGGTAAAGGAATTAGGGCCTTGAAAGAATAGGGCGATACCCTGATCCAGCTGTTGCTTATTCAGGTCGTGAAAGGGTACATATTCGGCGTAACGGGTCTTGGGGCAGTGGCCGATGATCTGCTTGGCAACGTCCTTTGCTAGGGCACCTGAGATGCGAATAATACCCACGCCACCGCGTCCGGGGGCCGTGGCTTGGGCAACGATAGTGTCTTGAGAATACATAGAATAACTCGATAAAGCGGCAATGTGTGTATTGTAACCTAATGTGGCAGTAAACAAGAAGAAGCTGAGATTCAGGCAATAAAAAAGCGGCCATAAGCCGCTTTTCTAATCTTGGTTAAGGCTTAATCTAGCCTCGCACCTTCAAGCCCTTTTTCTCCATACCGCGGTAGATGATCAGCATCTGGGCGATAGAGATAAGGTTTGAAACCAACCAGTAAAGTACCAGACCCGATGGGAACCAAAGGAAGAATACCGAGAAGAATACCGGCATCCAGGTCATCATCTTCTGCTGCATAGGATCTGTAACCGTCATCGGCTGTAGCTTTTGCATCAGGAACATACTGGCACCGAATAGTACCGGTAGTACGTAGAAGGGGTCTTTCGACGATAAGTCTGTTAACCACAGGCCAAATTCAGCATGACGTAGCTCAGGTGATTCCAGGAATACGTAGAATAAGGCCAGGAAGATAGGCATTTGTAGCAACAGCGGGAAACAGCCACCCATAGGGTTTACTTTTTCCTTGCGGTACATTTCCATCATGGCCTGACCGAATTTCTGACGGTCATCACCATAGCGCTCTTTTAGTGCCTGCATCTTAGGTTGCAGGGCACGCATCTTCGCCATAGAAGTGTATTGTGCTTTAGTTAGCGGATACAGTGCGGTTTTCATCAGCACTGTGATAGCAATAATAGCCAGACCCCAGTTGCCTAGGAAGCTGTATAAAAACTTCAGCAGTGATAACAGTGGTTGTGAGATAAACCATAACCAACCATAGTCCACGGCCAAATCCAAGTTCGAGTGCAGTGCTTCCAAAGCATCCGTATCTTTCGGGCCCATATAATAGGTAGATGCGAAAGTAGCAGAGCTGGCCGGAGCAATATTCACTGGCTCAGATTTAATACCAATTTGCGCTACCTTGGCAGTCGGCAGGCGCATATATACTGTGTTCGTTTGATCTTGAGCTGGTACCCAGGCACTTACGAAATAGTGCTGTAGGAAGGCCACGTAACCACCCTGAGTCGACTCTTTCAATTCTTTGTCTTGAATATCGTCGAACGAGTACTTTTCGTAGTTAACTTCGTCGGTACCGTAAGCACCACCTAGGTAGCTTTGATCAATCAAGCTGCCCTTGTCCTGGACGGTACGCTTAACCTGAGTGTAAAGCTGTACCTGAACCGCGTTCGCCGTGTTGTTTTGGATGTCATAATCCAAGGTTACGTCGTAACGGTTTTTATGGAAGGTGTAGGTCTTGGTGTAGCTTACGCCCTGGGCATCAACAAAGGTAAGGGGTACCGCTAGGGTATCGCCTTCAAGGGTATAGCTTTGTTGTGCGCTTTGATAAACCGGGCGACCTTCTTTGCGAGCGTCGGGACCATTTAAGCCAATTAAACCGCTTTGGGCAAAATATTCATTGCCTTCAAACTGGCCTAACAACAGGTAAGGTTCGTCGCTGCCATGAGTTTCCGCATGCTGAAGCAGTTTGGCTTCGATGATGTCGCCGCCAAGGGTGTCAATTTTCACCGCAAACACATCTGTGGTTACGGTAATAACTTGTTGGCTTGCCGATGTTGAGACTAGCGGCTCGGCAATATCCGAGTTGGGAACGTCACTTTGCCCGGCGTTGGTTTGGGCATTGCTTTGGGTTTGAGCACTTGGATTGTTGGCCGGTTGGTTATAATCACTATTCCATTCTTGGAATAATAAAAATGACACCAACAACAGGCCGATAAATAAAAACGTGCGTTGCGATTCCATAACAGCTCTTATTTCTCGTTGTTAAGATTAATGGTGGTTACGTTTGCCAGGAACGGGATCATCCCCTCCGGCGTGTAAAGGATGGCATTTTACTATTCGTTTTACTGCCAACCAACTGCCTTTTATCGCGCCATGCAGTTTTATTGCCTGCAAGGCGTATGAAGAACAGCTGGGATTAAAGCGACAGTTCGGCCCAAGCATTGGGCTGATCCACTTTTGATAGACCTTAATTACAGTAATGAGGGTATTTTTAGGTATTGCTAATATAAAAGCTAACATAAAGGCCCGCAGCACTGAGTAAGGTAAAGCGAATACTCAGTTAGTCGATTAAAAGGTGAGCTAAAGATACCTGAAAAAGTCGGTAAATTCTATGATTGGCCGCGCTTTTGCTTGGTATTGTGATGCTTTTTATGAGGTCTGCGTGGTGGTGGCTTGTATCCGGGCTTGCAGCGTTCATTGATTTTGCGCCAGAGTTTATCGAGATCTTTGCGTATTTCTTCGTTTGATAGCTCATCAATGCCACGCTTAACCATAAGCACGATATCAATGTTATCCAACTTGTGCTGATGCAAACGAAAACTTTCGCGAGCGATACGCTTGATTCGGTTACGCTGATTGGCTTGTTTTACATTTTTTTTAGCTACGGTTAATCCTAGACGTGCATGGTCCAAAGAGTTTGGTTTAGCTAATAAGGTAAAGAGAGAAGTAGCAGCCCGAGCTGGCTCATTAAAAATGCGGGAGTAATGCGAGGGAGTTAACAGACGTAACTCCCTGCCAAAGCGAAAGTCTTCCACTAAATATTAAGCAGAAAGAACTTTACGGCCTTTAGCACGACGACGTGCTAGTACTTTACGGCCGTTAGCAGTAGCCATACGAGCACGGAAACCGTGAGTACGCTTACGCTTTAATACGCTAGGTTGAAAAGTTCTTTTCATAACAATTCCATCCGATCGGTTAAGGTTTAAATTCTCTGTGTGGGTCGCGATCCTCACTCAGACGCTAACACAACTTCGATGCCAAGTTTTTCTCATTCGGTGATGTTCACCGACTGTTTCCAACGGACATTCCGTGGTGCCTTAGCGAGCGCGAGATTTTATAGAGGCTTGATGCTAAAGTCAACGATAATCGTACAACGAAGAGCCTATATATAAGCAGTTATAGCTGGGGATCGTACAAGCGATCCGCATAGGATCATTAAAAAATGAAAGTTTTCCACAGGCTCTGTTTAAAAAGTGCATAAATCCCCTGAATAACCCTGTTTGATCATCCCAGTTGATCAAGATCAAAGTTTTGTAAAGCGTTAAATTAAATTCTTTTTTTAAAATAAATATTCATTAAAAACATAGTGTTGCACTATGTTTTTTGCTGAAGCACATTTTCAGTAAAAATCAATATTGAAGTTGTGGATAAATAGGCGTCATAATGTGCGACCCGGGCACAAAAAAGTCGTGATTCAGGGAAGAATAATAAGCGCTAAACTCGTGATGAACGAGTATCGAAACCTCTATTCTATTTCGGGAGTGAACTGTGTATCTGTCTGTTTGGCAAAGTTGTTTATATGTGTTGCAAGATGAATTGCCATCACAGCAATTTAGTATGTGGGTAAGACCGCTGCAGGCAGAAAGTACAGATGATACTCTGACTATTTATGCGCCAAATCGCTTTGTGCTTGATTGGGTAAGAGAAAAATACCTAAATCGCATAAATGAGCTGTTAGTTGAAATTTGTGGCGATGAAGCGCCAGAATTACGTTTTGACGTGGGCAGCAAGCCCATGCTTAATACCGCTGTAAATACCACGGCACAAACACCTAATCAGGGTGTTAATGGCAACAGTGACAGTGCCAAGGTAAATAAGGCCAGACAGCCTAGCCAACCAGCGGCTGTTGAGCCAGCGCCTAAGTCTCAGTACAAATCGAATATTAAAGAAAACTATACCTTTGATAACTTTGTTGAAGGTAAGTCAAACCAGTTGGCTAAGGCTGCGGCAACGCAAGTGGCCGATAATCCTGGCTCAGCATTTAACCCTGTATTTATATACGGTGGCACCGGTTTAGGTAAAACGCACCTGTTACATGCGGTGGGCAATGGCATTTTAGCGAAAAAAGAGAATGCCAAAATTGTTTATATGCATTCCGAACGCTTTGTTCAAGATATGGTAAAAGCCTTACAAAACAATGCGATAGAGGAATTTAAACGCTATTATCGCAGTGTCGATGCCTTGTTGATCGATGATATTCAATTCTTTGCCAATAAAGAGCGCTCTCAAGAAGAGTTCTTCCATACCTTTAATGCGCTGCTTGAGGGCAACCAACAGATTATTTTAACCTCAGACCGTTACCCCAAAGAAATAGAAGGGGTAGAGGACAGGCTTAAGTCGCGCTTCGGTTGGGGCTTAACCATTGCCATCGAGCCACCGGAGCTTGAAACCCGAGTAGCCATTTTGATGAAGAAGGCGCAGCAGAGTAAGATTAACTTACCTCACGAAGTGGCTTTCTTTATTGCCAAGAAATTGCGCTCCAATGTGCGTGAACTTGAAGGGGCATTAAACCGAGTGATTGCCAATGCTAACTTTACCGGTCGACCTATTTCCATCGACTTTGTAAAAGAAGCGCTGCGCGATTTATTGGCACTGCAAGATAAGCTGGTGACCATAGATAATATTCAACGCACTGTGGCGGAGTATTACCGCATTCGCGTTTCTGATTTATTGTCCAAGCGCCGTAGTCGCTCGGTTGCGCGTCCACGCCAGGTGGCCATGGCGCTATCAAAAGAATTAACAAACCATAGCTTGCCGGAAATCGGCGATGCTTTTGGCGGTCGTGACCATACCACGGTATTGCACGCCTGCCGTAAGGTAAAAGCGCTTCGTGACGAAAGCCATGAAGTGAAAGAAGACTATCAAAATCTAATAAGAACTTTGTCATCTTAAGGTTACCCTTATGCAAATTACTATCGCTAGAGATCAGTTTTTAAAGCCTTTAATGCAGGTATCAGGTGCCATCGAGCGTAAGCACACCTTGCCCGTGCTCTCCAATGTATTACTTGAGGTGCGCGATGGTCAGCTGTCTATGACGGGAACCGATCTGGAAATAGAGCTCGTCGCCTCGGTAGCCTTAGAGCAACCTTGTGCCGATACCAAGATCACCTTGCCGGCGAAAAAGCTTTTAGATATTTGTAAGAGCCTGCCCGATGGCAGCGATATCACCTTGACCTCTCAGGAGCATCAGGTGGTACTGACATCCGGACAAAGCCGCTTCTCCTTGTTGTCTTTAGCAGCAGAAGACTTTCCGAATCTGGAGCAGTGGGATGGCGAAGTTGAATTTCAATTAAGTCGACTAGAACTGCGTAAGTTATTGGAAAGCACGCATTTTTCAATGGCTAATCAGGACGTGCGTTATTACCTTAACGGCATGTCGTTTGAAGTTGAAAATGACGAAATTAAAACCGTGGCTACAGATGGTCACCGTTTGGCCATAGCGCAAAAGAAATTACCTCAGTCGTTAAACAGCCAGCGCCAGTTAATTGTGCCACGCAAAGGGGTGCAGGAAATTATGCGCCTGATGCCGGCGGACGACCAGCCTGTAACCATTCAGTTCGGTGCCAACCATATCCGCATTACTGACGCAGAATTTACCTTTACCAGTAAATTGGTTGATGGCCGTTTCCCTGACTATCGCCGTGTTTTGCCTCGTGGTGGTGATAAAATTATTATCGCTAACCGCGAATGGCTGCGTAATGCTTTGCATCGCGTGTCTATTTTATCGAATGAGAAGTTCCGCGGTGTGCGCCTTAATTTAAGCTCGGGCATGCTCAAAGTCAGCGCCAATAACCCAGAGCAAGAACAGGCGGAAGAGGTGATTGAAGTTATGTATCAAGGGGAGGATTTAGAGATTGGTTTTAACGTTTCTTACCTTCTTGATGTGCTTAACACCATCAAAACCGAAGACGTTTCTATCACCCTTGCCGATTCAAACAGCAGTGCCCTGATGGAAGCGGCGGGAGATGGCGAAGCTCTGTATGTCGTTATGCCGATGCGCTTGTAACGGCCATGAGCCTGACGTCTATTAGCCTCAATAATTTCCGTAATATTGAGGCTGCTACCCTAGCTCCTGAAGCTATCAATATCATCTATGGTGAAAATGGCAGCGGCAAGACCAGCTTTTTAGAAGCCATTTATTTTCTTTCTCACGGACGTTCTTTCCGTACCAATAAGCACCGCACCCTGATCCGTGATGGCCAATCGCGTTTTACCTTGCACGCCAAAAAGCGGAGCAACAATCTGACCATTCCTCTTGGCATACAAAAAGATGTTCAGGGGGTAACCCAGATAAAAATTCAAGGGAAGGCGAGTCGTCGAATTTCTGATCTTGCGCAGGTTTTGCCGGTTCAGGTTATTACCCCAGAAAGCTACTCCTTCTTTTTTGGCGGCCCCAAAGAGCGACGTGCCTTTATTGATTTAGGTGTGTTCCACGTGGAACAAGAGTTTTTTGTTTACTGGCAAAACTTCAATAAGGTACTGAAACAACGTAATGCCCTGTTAAAAAACAAGCCCCCCGAACTACGCACCATGCTGCCCGTTTGGGACAAGGAATTCGTGCGCTTAGCCGAGAAAATTACTCAGTTAAGAGAGATGTATATAGAGAGGTTTAAGGCGCTTTTTTTTGATAGACTGTGTACAGAATTAGAATTGCTAAACGACCTTGAAATTGACTTCAATTGGGGTTGGAAACGCACTGAGTCCCTTGCCGATGTATTGGCGCAGAATAGGGATGGTGACCTGATGCGTGGCTATACCAGCAAAGGGCCACATAAGGCCGATCTAACGATAAAAACATCGCTCGGCCCGGTAGAAACAGCCTTCTCGCGAGGGCAGTTAAAATTGCTTTTATATGCGCTCAAAGTAGCGCAAAATAGCTTAATAGAAAAAGAGACCGGAAAACAATCGATTCTGCTTATTGACGATTTACCCTCGGAATTAAGCGAAGATACCAAGATGAAGGTAGGGCAACTGCTTTCACGCTGTGATGCACAGATATTTATAACAACGATTGAATCCCAAAGTGTCTCCGCCGTGTTAGAGGCGTTAGCAAGGCCACAAGCTTTGTTCCACGTGAAACATGGCGAACTAATAACAAGATAAATGGAAACACCATGTCTGAAAATTACGATTCATCAAGTATTAAAGTACTTAAAGGACTAGACGCCGTACGGAAACGACCAGGAATGTACATTGGTGATACCGATGATGGCACCGGTTTACACCATATGGTATTCGAGGTAGTCGACAACTCGATCGATGAGGCGTTGGCGGGATATTGTGACGATATTTACGTAACAATTCACACCGATGGTTCCGTGTCGGTACGCGATAACGGCCGTGGTATTCCAACCGAGCTGCACCCGGAAGAAGGGGTGTCGGCCGCAGAAGTTATTATGACCGTGCTTCACGCCGGTGGTAAGTTCGACGACAACTCATATAAAGTATCCGGTGGTCTGCATGGTGTAGGTGTTTCGGTTGTAAACGCACTATCTGAAAAGCTGGCACTGGAAATTCGTCGTGATGGCAAATTGCATAAACAGACTTACTCTATGGGCGAGCCTGATGCACCGTTAGGTGTTATTGGTGAGTCGGACTCAACGGGTACGGAAATTCGTTTCTGGCCGAGTGCGCAAACCTTTAGTGATACCAACTTCCACTATGACATTCTGGCCAAGCGTTTACGCGAGCTGTCTTTCCTGAACTCGGGCGTGTCGATTATTTTGTGCGACGAGCGTGAAGAAGATAAACGCGACCACTTTAAATATGAAGGTGGTATCGAGGCCTTTGTTGCTTACCTAAACCGTAAGAAAACACCTGTACATCAAAACGTATTCCACTTCACCCATGAGCGTGAAGACGGTATCAGCGTTGAAGTATCTATGCAGTGGAACGATGGCTTCCAGGAAAACATTTTCTGTTTTACCAATAATATTCCACAGCGTGACGGTGGTACTCACTTAGCAGGTTTCCGTGCTGCACTGACGCGTACACTTAACACCTATATGGAAAAAGAAGGCTTTAATAAGAAAGCCAAAACCACCAGTAATGCGACTGGTGATGATGCCCGTGAAGGTTTGACCGCGGTTGTTAGCGTTAAGGTTCCTGATCCTAAGTTCTCATCGCAAACTAAAGACAAGCTGGTATCGAGTGAAGTAAAAGCCGCCGTTGAACAAGCCATGGGTGAAAAGCTCAGTGAATTCTTACTAGAGAATCCTGTTGATGCTAAAACAGTTGTTGGCAAGATTATCGATGCTGCCCGTGCCCGTGAAGCTGCGCGTAAAGCTCGTGAAATGACCCGTCGTAAAGGCGCCATGGACCTGGCTGGCTTACCAGGTAAGCTGGCAGACTGTCAGGAAAAAGACCCGGCAGAATCTGAACTATATATAGTGGAGGGTGACTCTGCGGGTGGTTCTGCCAAGCAGGGCCGTAACCGTAAGAATCAGGCCATCCTGCCGCTTAAAGGTAAAATTCTTAACGTAGAAAAAGCGCGTTTCGATAAGATGTTATCTTCGCAAGAAGTAGCGACCCTGATCACCGCCCTGGGCTGTGGTATCGGTCGTGATGAGTATGACCCTGAGAAGCTTCGTTATCATCGCATCATTATCATGACCGATGCCGACGTCGATGGCTCGCATATTCGTACCTTGCTATTGACCTTCTTCTACCGTCAAATGCCGGAAATCATCGAGCGTGGCTATGTTTATATCGCTCAGCCGCCGCTGTACAAGATAAAGAAAGGCAAACAAGAGCGTTATATCAAAGACGATAACGCTTTAGTTGAATACCTAACCTCGCTGGCGCTAAATGGCTCTGCCTTATACAGCAGCGAAGGTGCGTCGGTTATCGAAGGTAATGCACTGGAAAATCTGGTGCGTGATTACCAAGCGACGGAAAAGGTAATTGAGCGTTTAGCTCGCAAATACCCATCAGCCATGATGCACAGCCTTATCTATCGCGACTGTATCGGCGAAGATGACTTAGGCGAAGAAGCCAAGGTGCAGCAGTGGACTGAGGCATTAGTTGAAGACTTGATCGTCCGTGACGAAGACGCGGCTATCTACAGTGCTCATACTCATTTCGATGAGGAGCGTAAGCTGCATTACCCTATGGTGAATATTCGTCAGCACGGTGTTGATAAGCAGTATGTGCTTAATCATGATTTCCTGACTTCAAAAGACTATCAGCGTATCTGTGTAACTGGCGAGAAGGTGGGTAACCTTATAGGTGCCGGTGCTTACGTACAACGTGGTGAGAAAACTCAGCCGGTCGACAGTTTTGTTGAGGCACTAGAATGGCTGATCAGCGACTCTAAGAAGGGCTTGTATACACAGCGTTATAAAGGATTGGGTGAGATGAACCCGGACCAGCTGTGGGAAACTACCATGGACCCTGCAGCACGTCGTATGCTACGCGTTACCATTGAAGATGCTATCGCCGCTGACCAACTATTTGCCACCCTTATGGGGGATCAGGTTGAGCCGCGTCGTGAGTTTATCGAGCAAAATGCACTACGTGTAGTTAACCTGGACGTGTAGTCCAGGTTGATATAAATCACCAAGCATAAAAAAGCCCTCGCATTAGCGGGGGCTTTTTACTTAGTTCACAATAGGTTTAAAGATGCAGGATAGAATCCGCATTGCCGTCAGGGTCGTTGATGGCCTGGCCATCTGTACCCGGGTTACCATTGCGCATCATGATCACAGCACAGGCAGCAGGAGATGCCATAGAGGTACCTGACATGGTTGTTGTACCACCACCAGAACGAGTAGATAGAATGCTTACGCCAGGCGCTGCATAGTCTACCGGTGGGTTACCATAGTTGCTGAAGCTGGCGAAGTTATCGTTGCTGTCTGTCGCAGAGATGGTAAACACGCGAGGGTGTGAGGCGCTGGCAGGAGACACATTACCTGCATGCTGACTTTCGTTACCTGCGGCAACCACGAAGAATGCACCCGATTGCTGGGCTGCATTCTCAACGGCATCGTTCAGGTCAGGGTTAAAGCCACCGCCCAAACTCATATTCGCACAGTCACCTGCAGACGCATTCGCTGCTACGTGATCTACACCGGCCAATACGCCAGACCAGCTACCAGAGCCGCGAGAGTCCAATACTTTTACCGGAATCACGGTTGCACCGGCTGCAACGCCAACAACATCCTGTTGGTTATTTAGGGCTGCGATAGTACCGGCAACATGGGTACCATGGCCATTGCCATCATCCATCCCGGCATTACGGCCGCTGGTGAAGGCGCTAAAACCGCGGCTAGCATCAACGTTTAAGTCGCCGTGGTCTAGATCGATACCAGTATCAATAACCCAAGCCGTATAGCCCGAGCCGTCTACCGGACCACCTACACGGGTGACACTCCAAGGTGTTTGTTGACCTTGGCTGCCGCCGCCGCCACCAGGCTTGCCTTGATCAATAGATGGAGAAGCATGGGCGATACCGTCAGGAGTAAAGCGCATGATGTCAGCTTCGTCCGCAAACACGCTTTTCGCTTTATCACAGCTCATGTTTATAGCCATACCTTTAATGGCATTGCTATAAATGTGCTTAGCCTGAGACTGAGATTTCATTAACATGCCGCGGGCTTTACCTTCGACATCGAATTTAGAAACGCTGTCGTTGAAGCGAACAATACAGGTATTTGCAATTTCAAGTTCGGCAGCCATACCTGCGTGATCGGGAGCCGGCTGGGCATAGGCGAAGCCTGTTGATGCAGCTAATACAGCTGTTGCGATGAGAGTTTTGTTCATTAGTTTAACCTTTATAATCGTTATTATTGAGATAGTGTTAGTTAACACTGGGTTTACAATCTAGGCCAAATTGCAAAAAAATCAACTGTTTCAAATAGAAATACGAAAAGAGTCGTAGATAATGAATAGAAAATGCGTGAATCTGGAATACTAAAAAAAGTAAATTCAGGGAGTTGATCGTTATCGTGCACAGGGCAAAAAGCAGAAACTGCTTAAAACAAGGCGGTGCAAGGGGTATACTGTGAGCAATAAAACCGCACTCTAAGCAGCAGAATTTAACGTCATTATGCAAAAATACGACTTACAAACTTTTCAGGGCCTGATCCTAGCGCTTCAGGATTATTGGGCACAGCAAGGCTGTGTTATTGCTCAGCCTCTCGATCTTGAAGTGGGCGCGGGCACCTTTCACCCGCTTACGTTTTTAAAGGCCGTTGGCCCAGAGCCGATGTCGAGTGCTTACGTACAGCCATGTCGTCGTCCTACCGATGGCCGCTACGGTGAAAACCCCAACCGTTTGCAGCACTACTATCAATTCCAGGTGGTGTTAAAGCCTTCTCCCGATAATATTCAGGAGCTTTACCTTGGCTCGCTTGCGGCTATGGGCATAGATACATTGAAACACGAAGTTCGCTTTGTGGAAGACAACTGGGAATCACCGACTCTGGGTGCCTGGGGTCTTGGTTGGGAAGTGTGGCTAAATGGCATGGAAGTGACCCAGTTCACTTACTTCCAGCAGGTGGGCGGCCTTGAGTGTGCGCCGGTTACCGGTGAGATCACTTATGGTCTTGAGCGTTTGGCCATGTATATCCAAGGCGTGGACAGCATCTATGACCTGGTTTGGACAGATGGCCCTATGGGTAAGGTTACTTACGGCGACGTATTCCACCAAAACGAAGTTGAGCAATCAAAATACAACTTTGAGTACGCCGACGTTGATGCTTTGTTTAAGCAATTCGATCAGTGTGAAAAAGAAAGCCAAAAGCTGATTGAAGCGAATTTACCGCTACCGGCTTACGAGCAAGTAATGAAGGCGTCGCATGCCTTTAACCTGCTTGATGCTCGCCACGCTATTTCTGTAACAGAGCGTCAGCGTTACATCCTGCGTGTGCGCGCCCTGTCTAAAGCCTGTGCTGAAAGTTACTACGCGGCGCGTGAAGCGCTTGGTTTCCCGCTGTGTAAGGATTAAGAATTACCATGTTAAAGCAAAATTTATTAGTAGAAATCGGTACAGAAGAATTGCCACCGAAATCATTGCGTACCCTTGCTGAGGCGTTCGCCGATGGCCTAAAAGCGCAATTAGAAGAACTTGCTCTGGCACATGAAGGGGTGCAATGGTACGCCTCTCCACGTCGCTTAGGTCTGATGGTGCTGCAACTTGATGGCAAGCAGGCAGATAAGGTAGTAGAAAAGCGTGGTCCTGCAATTCAGGCGGCATTTGATGCCGATGGTAACCCAACCAAAGCGGCAATGGGCTGGGCCCGAGGCTGTGGTATCGAGGTAAGTGAAGCTGGTCGCCATGTTACCGATAAAGGCGAGTGGTTACTGCATAAGGCCGAAGTTGCCGGTCAGCCGGTGCAAGAGTTGATCGTCGATGCGGTAAATGCGGCACTGGCGAAACTGCCTATCCCTAAGCCGATGCGCTGGGGTGCCAACAAGACCCAGTTTATCCGTCCTGTGCACACAGCCACGGTATTTTACGGTGACAGCCTGATTGCCGGTGAGATCCTTGGTAAGCAGGTTGCTAACCAGCTTCAGGGACATCGTTTCCATCACCCGGAAAAGGTTACCATCAATAATGCCAATGAAGCCCTTGAGCAGCTGAAGAAAGCCTATGTTATTGCCGATTACGAAACCCGTAAGGCAATGATCCGCAACCAAATCGAAGCGGCAGCGACACAACTTGGTGCGGTAGTGGCCATGGATGAAGACCTGCTTGAAGAAGTAACCTCTTTGGTTGAGTGGCCGGTAACGCTTACCGCTTCATTTGAAGAAAGCTTCCTGGCGGTACCGGACGAAGCCCTGATCTACACCATGAAGGACGACCAGAAATACTTCCCGCTGCTAGATCAAGACGGCAATCTGATTAACAAGTTTTTGTTTGTTTCGAACATTGAAAGTAAAGATCCAAGCGTGGTTATCGCCGGTAACGAGAAGGTGGTACGCCCACGTCTTGCCGATGCGCAGTTCTTCTTTGAAACGGATAAAAAGAAAACGCTGGAAAGCCGTTTGGAGTCACTCGGTACCGTATTGTTCCAAAAGCAATTGGGTACGCTTAAAGATAAGTCCGAGCGTATTAGCGCGCTTTCTGGTTATATCGCCGAGCAACTGGGTGCCGATAAGGCCCTGGCCGAGCGCGCAGGTCTATTGAGTAAAACCGATCTGATGACCGAAATGGTGATGGAATTCACCGATGTTCAGGGCGTGATGGGTATGCACTATGCACGCTTTGATGGTGAAAACGAAGCCGTAGCCCTGGCCATGAACGAACAGTATATGCCGCGCTTTGCCGGTGATGCCTTGCCACACAGTGATATCAGCTGTGCTGTGGCTTTGGCGGATAAGTTCGATACTCTGGTTGGTATTTTCGGCATTGGTCAGGCGCCTAAGGGCGACAAAGACCCGTTTGCACTGCGTCGCGCCGCTATCGGTGCCTTGCGCATCATGGTTGAAAAGCAACTTTCTCTGGATGTGCTTGATATCGTTGCGAAAGCGCAAACCCTGTTCGGCGATAAGCTAAGCAATAATCAGGTTGCCGAAGATGTGTTTGAGTTCCTACTGGGTCGCTTCCGCGCCTGGTATCAGGAGCAAGGCATTGAGGTTGATGTGATCCAGGCTGTCTTGGCGCGTCGCCCTTCGAAGCCATTGGACTTTGATCTACGCGTTAAGGCGGTAAGCCATTTCCGTACTCTTGAGCCGGCAGAAGCCTTGGCTGCGGCCAACAAGCGTGTTGGTAACATCCTGAGCAAAAATGATGTTCAAGAAAGCGGTGCCATTGAGCCAAGCTTATTGCAAGAAGCACCTGAGCAGGCGTTGGCACAAGAAGTGGCAGCCTATCAGGCCAAACTTGCGCCTTTATATGAGCAGGGCGAATACCAGCAGGCACTAAGTGAACTGGCCAATATTCGCCAAAGTGTTGATGCTTTCTTCGATAACGTCATGGTTATGGCGGACGACGAAGCAATTAAGCGTAACCGTCTGGCACTATTGTCTCAGTTGCAGGACCTGTTTTTACAGGTTGCCGATATCTCGGTACTGCAAAAATAGTGAATATTTCTTACATTCATGACGAAAGCCAGCTTTGTGCTGGCTTTTTTATTGAAGCCAGTGCACGAATTTCTTAGACTGATGAAAAGTGCGTCAAATTTGGAAAATAACAATGAAGACAAAACTCTCCCTCGTTTTAGCCACATTATTTTTAGGTGCGTGCTCAAGCACTGTTACCCTGGACGATATAGTGCCGGTTGAAGAAGTACAAAAGCCTTTGTATCTGCGTGGCGACTTCTCATTATGGGATGCGCAGCCAGAGTATCAAATGGTCAAGGTGGCGCCAGCCATTTATGAAACCAAGATCAAGCTATCGACTCCGGGCAAGGCCTATGAATTTAAAATTGCCGATGCCGATTGGAGTGAAAACTATAACTGTGGTTATTTAGACGAAGGCCTGGATAAGCAGCTGGAGATTGGTTTGCCGGTTCAGGCGGACTGTAACAGCGTGTATAACTACTTTAGCTTTACTCCGGCGGAAGAGGGTTGGTACAAGGTATCTATTAACTTCTCGCGCTTTAGCAAGCCCTTGGTCACCATTAATCAGGTGTTTGAATAATAAAAAGGGCTGTTAAAGCCCTTTTTTGATTAAGTACTGATAAGGTAACTGCTCCGTTTGCTGGGCCACCAGAGTGTGGTCCATAAAACGGCAAAAGCTGGGTATGTCGCGGGTGGTTGAAGGGTCGTCCGCGGTGATCAGCAAGGTTTCGCCGTTATTCATTTTGCGCACCGTACCGCGCACCATCATAACGGGTTCTGGGCAGCGTAAGCCTAAGGCATCAAGAACGTGATCGGCGGTATCGAAGGTCATAAATGAGTGCTCGCGTAGAAAACGCCCATTTTACCCAAAGTCGCGGCAAGAAAAAAGGCGGGAGCACTAAGCTGAACCCGCCTTTTTGTCACCAAGTTTGTAGCTACGGACGTTCAAAGACCGTCGCAATACCCTGACCAAGACCGATACACATGGTCGCTAAACCATATTTAGCATCCTTGTCTTCCATGATATTGATTAGCGTGGTGCTGATACGCGAGCCAGAGCAACCCAAGGGGTGACCCAAGGCAATAGCACCGCCGTTGAGGTTAACTTTTTCGTCTACCTTATCCAGCAAGCCAAGATCTTTCAGTACAGGCAAAGACTGAGCGGCAAAGGCTTCGTTCAGCTCGGCCACATCGATATCATCGATAGTCAAACCGGCCATTTGCAACGCTTTCTTACTGGCAGGAACAGGACCATAGCCCATGATAGACGGATCACAGCCCGCCACCGCCATAGACTTCACATAGGCGCGGATCGGCAGGCCTAGCTCTTTGGCCTTGTCTTCACTCATGACCAACATGGCTGAGGCACCGTCAGACAGGGCCGAAGAGGTCCCTGCGGTCACGCTACCTGATGCCGGGTTAAATACAGGGCGAAGTTGAGATAGGCCTTCAACCGTGGTTTCCGGGCGAATAACCTCATCGTCTTCAACCAAGGTTAGGGCGCCATCTTCGTCATGACCTTCCATGGGCAGGATTTCTTTTTTGAAGCGACCTTCAACCGTTGCCGCATGGGCGCGTTGATGCGAGCGAGCACCGAATTCGTCCTGCTGCTGACGGTTAATGCCATGCAAGGTGGCCAGGTATTCGGCGGTTAGGCCCATGACACCGGCTGCTTGCGCAACGGATGTTGCCAGCCCTGGGTGGAAGTCGTTGCCGTGCGTCATAGGCACGTGACCCATGTGTTCCACACCGCCGATAAGGTAGGTGTCACCGGCGCCGGTCATAATCGCGCGAGCGGCATCATGCAGCGCCTGCATGGAAGAACCACACAAGCGGTTTACGGTCACGGCAGGTACGGTATGAGGAATACCGGCAAGCAGGGCGGCGTTACGACCCACGTTAAAGCCTTGCTCTAGCGTTTGCTGCACACAGCCCCAGTAAATATCGTCAATCGATGCCGGGTCTACCGCCGGGTTACGTTCCAACAAGCCCTTCATCAAGTGTGCACTCAGGTCTTCGGCACGTTTATGACGGAATACACCGTTTTTAGAACGGCCCATAGGCGTACGAATACAATCTACAATAACAACCTTATTCATGATTATTGTCCCTCCACTTGATAAAACACACGGCCTTGTTCAGCCCATTGACGGGTTTCGTCTGATACCTGGTAAATAGCACCCAGGTGCGCGTACTTGTCGGCAGCCGCCACAAAGTTGGCTAGGCCAATTTGGTCTAGGTAGCGGAATGCGCCGCCTCTAAACGGAGGGAAACCTATGCCGTACACCAGCGCCATATCGGCCTCTTGTGGTGAAGCAACTATGTTTTCCTGAAGACAAAGCAGTACTTCGTTGATCATAGGGATCATACAGCGGTCGATGATCTCTTGTTTATCCAGCTCTTGCTCGCCATCGAATAGCGGCGCAATTAGTTCAAGGGCTTGGGCATCCGAGCTCTTCTTCAAGCGACCACGGCGGTCCGGGGCGTAGCTGTAGAAACCCTTACCATTTTTCTGACCAAAGCGCTCTGCGTTAGCCATAATGGTGACCGGGTCTTTGTCCTGACGCGCCATGCGCTCGGGGAAGCCATCGGCCATTACACCTGTACAGTGGAAGGCAGTATCGATACCAACAACATCAAGCAGGTAAGCTGGGCCCATAGGCCAGCCGAATACGTTTTCCATCACCTTGTCTATTTTAGCGAAGCTGACGCCTTCGCTAACCATCTTGCTGAAACCGGCAAAGTAGGGGAATAGCACGCGGTTTACAAAGAAGCCCGGGCAGTCATTAACAACAATAGGCGACTTGCCCAGCTTAAGAGCGTAATCAACCACAGCATTGACGGTTTCCTGTGAGGTTTTCTCACCACGGATGATCTCAACCAGCGGCATACGGGGTACCGGGTTGAAGAAATGCATACCACAGAATTTTTCTGGTTTTTCCAGGGCCGTGGCCAGCTCATCGATGCGAATGGTTGAGGTGTTTGAGGTGAGTACCGTGCCTTCAGGCATGGATTTCTCTAAGTCGCTTAATACCGCTTTTTTCACATTAGGGTTTTCAACAACCGCTTCAACGACTATATCGGCGGCCTGCACATCGGCATCATTCAAGGTCGGTTTTATTTTACCTAGCACGCCAACCATCTTGTCCATGCTCATATGGCCGCGTTGTACTTTCTTTCCAAGTAGCTTAGCGGCTTCACCCATACCAAGATCTAAAGCGCCTTGGTTGATGTCTTTCATTATAATGGGGGTGCCTTTATAGGCCGATTGATAAGCGATACCGCCACCCATAATGCCAGCACCTAGTACCGCGGCTTGATTGATTTGAGTGTCGCTGCCCTTGGCCAGTTTCTTGGCCTTGCCTTTAATATATTGGTCGGCCAGGAAGATACCGGTTAGCGCCGCCGCTTCCTTGGTCTTGGCCAATTTTGCGAAGTTGGCGTTTTCCAATGCCATGGCTTCATCGCGGCTCATATTAGCAGCCGCCTTGATGGTTTTCACCGCCATCACAGGGGCAGGGTAATGACCCTTGGTTTTGCCAATCACCAGGCCTTCGGCCATAGCAAAGCTCATGCCTTGCTCTACCTTGTTCATTTTCAATGGTGCTTGTTTTTGCGCTCGGCGTTGCTGCCAATCCAGTTTGCCGGCAATGGCTTGCTCTAGCATGCTGATACTGGCACCCAGTAATTTGTCAGCGGCCACTACGGCGTCGACGGCACCCACTTTTAGGGCGTCATTAGCACGGTTTTCCTGCCCCGTGGTGATCCAAGTCATGGCGTTATCAGCGCCGATTAAGCGAGGTAAGCGTACAGTACCACCAAAGCCCGGCATGATACCCAGCTTGGTTTCTGGTAAACCAATTTTGGCTGTTTCACTGGCAACGCGGAAATCGGTAGCTAAAACCCACTCGCAACCGCCGCCTAAGGCCATACCGTTAATGGCGCTTAACGTTGGGAAAGGTAAATCTTCCAGGGCGTCGAATACGTCGGTGGCGGTTTTAATCCAGCCAACCAATTCTTCTTCTGGACGTTGGAAAGTGGGTAGGAATTCGAAAATGTCGGCGCCAACGATAAAGTGATCTTTGTCACTGGTGAACACCATACCTTTGATGTCGTCACGTTGGGCTAATTCTTTAATTGCCTGATGGCAATCGCTCAGGGTTTGCTGCGAAAGCTTGTTTACTGAGCCGGGCACAGTGAACTTAAACTCGGCAATTTGGTCCTTTATAAAAGAAACTACAAAGGAATCGCTCTGAAATATCATGGGTATCTCCCTTTGTTTCACATGAAACTGGTACGATGAGTTAAATTTAAATCAGTGTCTCGCCTTTAATCGCAAAATGCAATGAAAATTTAAGGTTAAAATTTACATACAGTTAAAGTTAGCTCAAAAAAGAGATGCGACCAAAACACGCCAGAATGCGGTTGGTATAGGTAAAAAGTCTGGCATTTATGTAGTACAGTTATTGAGAGTCTTTGACTCTATGAGGGCAGCGCGCTTTTTTGCCTAATGTTGGCTTCTTCGCTGCTTTTGTTTCACGAAATACAGTTAGGATTATCATGAAACGACTTCTTCACACCCTGCTGGCCGCCTCCTTGCTGCAAGTTTGCAGTGCTTCATTTGCCGGCGAGCACGATGATTTCCTCAAAGCGGAAAAAATTGCCAGGGGCGGCAATTACACAGAATTTAAGAAGGCCAATGAGCGCCTTAAACATCCGCTTAAGCCCTATGTGGAAATGGCTTTCTATAAGCACCATCCGCATATTAAATATCAAACCGAAATAGAGCATTTCTTGCAGGTGTACCAGCATACGCCGTTGGAGTGGCCGGTGCGCAGTGCCTGG
Source organism: Pseudoalteromonas sp. T1lg76 (assembly GCF_002964725.1). NCBI lineage: Bacteria > Pseudomonadati > Pseudomonadota > Gammaproteobacteria > Alteromonadales > Pseudoalteromonadaceae > Pseudoalteromonas > Pseudoalteromonas sp. T1lg76. The sequence goes on along the minus strand of NZ_PQCE01000033.1, from coordinate 5,422 downwards.
TTGAACTATTTGGCCAAGCATGGCCATAAGGCCAAGTTTGTAGAGAATTACAGCGTTACCAAAGATGTCGAGCTTACCTGCCAGTACCTTGAGTTTCAGTGGCAACTTGGAGCGCCAAAAGATGCCCTGTTGGAGCAGATAGAAAAACTGTGGTTGGTAGGTAAGTCACAACCCAAGGAATGCGATAGGGTGTTTTCTTATTGGCGCAAGGCTGGCGGGCAAACGTCGGAAGCAGTATGGCAACGTTTGGGCTTAGCCGCCGAGGCGGGGCAGCATAAGTTGGTTAGCTATTTAAAAACACAACTGCCGGCCAAGGAGCGTTATCTGGCGGATTTATATTCCCAGGTTAAAAAAGATCCCAGTGCCGCAGCCGGTTTATATCGCTATAAAAACAAATCTCCCAAAGAAGCGGACATTGCCGTTTACGGGGTTAAACGCCTGGTTTGGCAAGACCCTGATCTGGCCGTTCGCGCCTGGCAAAAATTATCTGGCATGTTTACCTTTAGCGACGAGCAACAAGATAAGATCCATTATGCCTTGGCCTATGCGCTGGCGGTTAAGCAGCATGATGATGCTAAGTTTTGGCTGAACAAGGTGCCCGATGCCCAGCAGGATAGCAAACTGGTGCAGTGGCATTTGGCGAATATGCTTAGAGAGCAGGACTGGCCGGCCATTATTGCCTTTTTTACGCCGAAAAAAGCGCTTAACGCCGGACATAAATACTGGCTGGCTTACAGTTATTCACGCCAGGGTAAAAACGAGCAAGCCAAGGAGCTGTGGCAGCAATTGGCAAATGAGCGCGACTATTACGGCTTTTTAGCGGCGGCGCGATTAGACCTCCCCGTTAACCTTAATAACCAGCAATTGACGTTGGCGCCGGGTTTAAAGGCCAAGGTAGAGCAGGCGCCAGGGTTTAAACGGGCACAGATTTTATATGAGCTGGAAAGAGTCACCAGTGCCAGAAGGGAGTGGAATTATCTGCTCGACACCTCCAGTAATGCCGAAAAGCTGGCTGCGGCGGTATTGGCGTCGGAGCAGGGCTGGCATGACAGGGCCATAGTCACCCTGGCGCGACTAAAGGCCTGGGATTATGTCGATTTACGCTTTCCCGATGCTTACACGGATCTCTTTAAGCGTTACAGTCACCGCCATAAGGTGGACCTGGATTGGAGTATCGCTATTGCCCGTAGGGAAAGCTCCTTTGCCGCCGATGCCCGCTCGCGCGCCGATGCTCGGGGTCTGATGCAGCTATTGCCCAGCACCGCCAAATACATTAATCGCAGTTCGGTTTCGAGCAAGCGTTTGTATGAACCCAGCACAAATATTAATTTAGGCACCAAGTACTTAAAGTATTTGGAAGGGAAGACCCGCGGCAATCAAATTTTAGCCACGGCCTCGTATAACGCCGGTTACCATCGCGTCAATAAGTGGATCCCCGATGAAGCCATGCCGGCAGAGTTATGGATTGAACTGATCCCCTATCGTGAAACCCGGGATTACGTCAAAAACGTGTTTGCCTATCGCCAGGTTTATCTGGCCAAGCAAGGCAAGGATGAAAATGTCCTGGCGACAATTTTAGATATGAATATAGGCGGTTAGCCGCAACAGCGGCGGCTATGATAGACTGGCATAAACATAATTAGCAAAGTGGGTGATACATGAATACATTGGCGGTGTTATACGCTGAACATATTGCAACCCTGCAAAGACGCACGCGCGAAATTGTTGAGCGTGAAAACCTAGATGGTGTGGTAATTCATTCTGGCCAGGCAAAGCGCCAATTTTTGGATGATATGTATTATCCGTTTAAGGTGAACCCACAATTTAAAGCCTGGTTGCCGGTGATCGACAACCCGCATTGCTGGCTGGTAGTGAACGGCAGCGATAAGCCTAAACTTATCTTTTATCGCCCCGTTGATTTTTGGCATAAAGTGCCGGACGAACCGAGCGAGTATTGGGCCGACTATTTCGATATAGAGCTACTGGTTAAGCCAGAGCATGTAGAAAAACTATTACCCCATGATAAGACGCGCTATGCCTATATAGGTGAGTGTGCAGAAGTAGCACAAGCCCTTGGTTTTGAGTTGATGAACCCAGAGCCGGTGATGAATTATCTGCATTACCACCGTGCTTATAAAACTCAGTATGAGCAAGCCTGTTTGCGTGAAGCGAACAAACTAGCCGTAGCCGGTCATCAGGCGGCGCGCGATGCCTTCTATCAGGGTAAATCGGAGTTTGAGATCCAACATGCTTACCTGTTGGCGACCAAGCACAGCGAAAACGATACGCCTTATGGCAATATCGTTGCCCTAAATGAAAACTGTGCCATTTTGCACTACACCCATTTTGAACGGGATATCCCGGCGCAACACCGTTCGTTTTTGATCGATGCCGGTGCCAATTTCAATGGTTATGCCGCTGATATTACCCGTACTTACGATTTTGCGCGTCAGGGTCAGTTTGCCGAGTTGTTGGCGGTGATGAATCAACATCAGATAGAGCTTTGTAACTCGTTATCGCCTGGCAAGCTCTACGGTGAGCTACACCTTGATTGCCATCAGCGTGTAGCCCAGGTGCTAAGTGATTTTAATATCGTTAACCTACCGGCACAGCAGATTGTCGAGAAGGGCATTAGTTCAACCTTCTTCCCTCATGGTCTGGGCCATCATATTGGCTTACAGGTACATGATGTAGGCGGTTTTATGGCCGATGAAACGGGTACTCATCAGGCACCACCTGAGGGGCATCCTTTCCTGCGTTGTACTCGTATGATTGAAGCGAACCAGGTGTTCACCATTGAACCTGGCCTGTACTTTATTGATTCCCTGCTTGAGGATTTAGCGGCAACGGACAATCGACAGTACGTAAACTGGGACAAGGTCGCTGAGTTTAAACCCTTTGGCGGTATTCGTATCGAGGACAATATCATTGTCCATGAGCATGGTCTTGAAAATATGACCCGGGAATTAAACCTCGACTAATTATCTCCTATGGCGGTGAAGTCGTTGCCTCACCGCCGCATCCTGCGACTCGTCTATGTCAGAATATGCTTATCCAGCACAATCGCTGAGTTACGAAGAAGAAATCAAAAAAAGCACCTTTATCGTCCACCTTGCCCATACTCCGGATGTGGCCAGCGCCAAGGCCTTTATTGCTTTGATCAATGAGCAGTATCCGGATGCCCGCCATAACTGCTGGGCCTATGTAGCGGGAGCGCCTGGTGGCAGTCATGTCTATGGTTTTAGTGATGATGGTGAACCCAATGGCACCGCCGGCAAGCCCATGTTGAATGTGCTTCAGGGCAGTGGCTTGGGCGAGATATGCGCCGTAACCACCCGTTATTTCGGCGGCATTAAGCTGGGAACGGGGGGGTTAGTGCGCGCCTATGGCGGTACCCTGAATAATGCTTTGGCGCAACTACAGACACAGATAAAGGTGCCCAGTGTGGTGTTAACCGGCGACAGTGACTATGCTCTACAAGGGCAGATAGAACAATGCCTTAACTCACAATACCAGGTATTGGCGATGGACAAGGAGTATGGCGGCCATATCTCCTGGCAGATCCGTATCGATGCGCGCCAGGCTGAGGATGCCATAAAAGATATTTTTGATTTAAGCCATGGTACTGTTGAGTTAAAAATAAAACAGTAAGACAATAACATGCAAAGAAAAGTCACGGCGACGCGCTAAATGCAATACCGCACGATAATAAAAATACTCGGCCAGCTAGTAGCCTTGTTTAGTATCACCATGGTTCCCCCCGCGCTGGTATCACTTATCTATAAAGATGGTGGTGGTCTGCCGTTTATTCTTGCGTTTATTTTTAGCGTTATTGCCGGCTTGTTCGCCTATTATCCTAACCGCCATGAACATGGCGACCTCAAAGCCCGTGAAGGCTTTTTGATCGTGGTACTGTTTTGGCTGGTACTGGGGTCGTTCGCATCCTTACCCCTGATCTTCCTTGATGCACCAAAACTCTCGCTGGCCGATGCGGTGTTTGAGGCCTTCTCCGGGCTCACCACCACGGGGGCCACCGTATTGACCGGCATTGAATATCTGCCCAAGTCTGTGCTCTTCTATCGCCAGCAACTGCAATGGCTCGGTGGTATGGGGATAATCGTACTCGCGGTGGCCGTGCTGCCCATGCTTGGCGTTGGTGGCATGCAGCTGTATCGCGCCGAAACGCCGGGGCCGGTGAAAGACTCGAAAATGACACCGCGTATTGCCGATACCGCCAAGCACCTTTGGTATATCTATGTATCCCTGACCCTGGCCTGTACCTTGGCCTATTGGGTCGCAGGGATGGGCTGGTTCGATGCCATCTGTCATGCCTTCTCGACCATAGCCATAGGTGGCTTCTCTACCTATGATGCGTCCATGGGCTACTTTGACAGCCCGGTGATCAACCTTATCTGCGTGGTGTTCTTATTAATCGCGGCGGTGAACTTTTCCCTGCATTACGCTGTGGTGGCCAATCGCAGTGCCAAGGTGTATTTGCGCGACCCGGAATTAAAGGTGTTTTTCTTAATTCAGGTGGCGCTGATCATCATCTGCTTTGCCGTATTGTCGTCGAATAATATCTATGCCAATGGTGATGAAACCTTAGATCAGGCTATGTTCCACGCAGTTTCTATCGGTACCACGGCGGGCTTTGCTACCGACAACTTCTCAGCCTGGCCCCTGTTCCTGCCCATCTTGCTTATTTTCTCCAGCTTTATTGGTGGTTGCGCCGGCTCTACCGGTGGCGGTATGAAGGTGGTGCGGGTGTTCTTGTTGTACTTGCAGGGCATTCGTGAACTTAACCGCTTGGTCCACCCAAGGGCAATCTATTCCATTAAGCTTGGCCGGAAGGCGCTTCCCGATAAGGTGGTTGAGGCGGTATGGGGTTTCTTCTCCGCTTATGCCCTGGTTTTTGTGATCATCATGATCAGCCTTATGGGCACGGGCTTAGACAATATCACCGCTTTCTCGGCGACCGCAGCCTGCTTAAATAACCTGGGTCCGGGCTTGGGTGAGGTGGCGGCTCATTACGGTGATATCAGCGATAACGCCAAGTGGATTCTAACCCTGGCCATGGTCTTTGGTCGTCTAGAGATCTTCACCTTGCTAGTACTATTCACCCCCACCTTCTGGCGTGGGTGAGGCGCGGTCGCTACTGCGACCGAGAGTGACTTAACGTCACTCTTGGAGTGCCGAACGCGAGGGCGTGGATGCTCGAGCCGGGACCCAGCGTCAGGACGACTTACTTGCACAAAACTTACCTTCGACGTATTTCAGTCACTCTTGTAAATTCGAACGCGAGACACGGATGTCGAGCCGGACCGCAGCGTCAGGATGACTTACTTGCACCGAACTCACCTATTGCATATAACGTCACTCTTGGAGTGCCGAACGCGAGGGCGTGGATGCCCGAGCCGGGCCC